>JAUZEX010000042.1 GCA_030838815.1 Actinomycetota bacterium | reverse complement strand
CCACGCCGGGGCTGGGAGCGTCGGCCGGGGTGGCGAAGCCCTTGTCCATGAGAGCGGAGGCGACGCCGTAGGTGTCGTCGGCGTTCATCACGACCGAGATCATCGTGCGGCCGTCCCGGGTCGCCGTCCCCACGAAGGTGTGCCCGGCCAGGGCGGTGTAGCCGGTCTTGAGGCCGGTGGCGCCGGCGTAGCGGGCCAGCAGCTTGTTGTGGTTGTAGAGGACGTGCGACTTCCCGTCGGGACCGTCGAAGCTGTATTTGGGGGTGCCGGCCATCCCGGTCAGCTCCGGCACGGCCAGCACGTTGCGGGCGGCGATGGCCAGGTCGTAGGCGCTGACCCGGCTGCCGCCGCCGAAGGCCGAGGCGTCGTCGAAGCCGGCGGGATCGGCGAAACGGCTGTCGACCATGCCGTAGCGGACGGCGGCGTTGGTCATGTCGTCGGCGAAGGCGGCCAGGGTGCCGGAAGCCGCTTCCGCGAGGGCGTAGGCGGCGTCGTTGGCCGACACCATCATGAGGGAGTGCATGGCGGCGTCGAGGGTCCAGCGCTCGCCCGCCACCATGCCGATCCGCATGGCGGGCTGGCCGGCGGCGCCGGCGCTCACCGTGAAGGTGGCCTCCTTGGCCAGTTTCTCGGTGGCCACCAGTGCGGTCATGAGCTTGGTGGTGCTGGCCGGAGGGAGCGCCTCGTGCTCGTCGAAGGCGTCGAGGACCTTGCCGGTGTCGGCGTCGACGAGGATGTAGGCCTTGGCCCGGTACGCCGCGCCCGGCGGTGGCGGCGTCTGGGCACCGGCCGGGCGGACGCCGACCGAACCGGCCCCGATGATCGTCACGAGGCACAGCAGCGCCCACACCGGGGCGGGCAATGGGCGCCGAGGCGTGGCCTCACAGGCTACGCGTCCCCGGAGGGTGGTTGGTGGACCCGACTCGGATCGGCCGGTGACCGCCCGGTTAGCCTGGAGCGCTCGCGCAGTTCCCCGCCGTCGCGCCCGTCCTCAGGGGAGATCCGTGGCCTCACGAGTCCTCATCACCGAACCGCTGGCCCAGGTGGCCATGGAGACGCTGGCCGCCGCCGGCTTCGATGTCGACGTCGCCGTCGGGCTGTCGCCCGAGGAGCTGCTCGGTGCCATCCGGGGCGCCTCGGCGCTCATCATCCGCAGCGCCACCCAGGTCAACGCCGACGTCCTCGAGGCGGGCACCGACCTCGTCGTGGTCGGACGGGCGGGGATCGGGCTCGACAACGTCGACGTCGCCACCGCCACCCGCAAGGGCGTCATGGTGGTCAATGCTCCGCAATCCAACATCCTGTCGGCCGCCGAGCACGCCATCGCCCTGCTCATCTCCCAGGCCCGCAACGTGCCATCGGCCAACGCCGACCTGAAGGCCGGGAACTGGCGGCGGTCGCGATGGGAAGGGGTTGAGCTGCACGGGAAGACTCTCGGGATCGTGGGGCTGGGCCGGGTCGGCGGGCTGGTGGCGCAGCGGGCGCTGGCCTTCGGGATGCACCTCATCGCCTACGACCCCTACGTGAGCGCCGACCGGGCCCGCCAGATGGGGGTCGACCTGCTGCCGACGGTGGCCGAGGTGGCGGCCCAGTCCGACTTCCTCTCCGTCCACCTGCCCCGCACCCCGGAGACGATGGGGATCATCGGCCGGGAGCTGCTGAGCCAGGCCAAGCCCGGGATCCGCATCGTCAACACCGCCCGGGGCGGGATCGTCGACGAGGAGGCGCTCTACGAGGCGATCGCGTCGGGCCGGGTGGCGGGAGCGGGCCTCGACGTGTTCGCCGAAGAGCCGACGACGAAGAGCCCGCTGTTCGAGCTGGAGTCGGTGGTGGTGACGCCCCACCTCGGTGCGTCGACGGTTGAAGCCCAGGACAAGGCCGGTGCGACCATCGCCGAGCAGGTGGTATTGGCCCTGCGGGGCGACTTCGTGCCCTACGCCGTCAACATCGCCGCCGGGGAGGCGTCGGAGACCGTGCGCCGCTTCCTGCCCCTGGCCGAGCGGCTCGGCAAGCTGTTCAGCGGTCTGGCGGGCGGAGCGGTGGAGACGCTGGAGCTGAGCTTCGAGGGTCAGGTGGCCGACTACGACTGCCGCATCCTCGGCCTGGCGGTGCTGAAGGGTCTGTTCACGCCGGTGTCGGCCGAGCCGGTGAGCTTCGTCAACGCCCCGCAGCTGGCCGAGGAGCGGGGTCTCGTCGTGCGGGAGACGAAGACGTCGTCCACCCGCGACTACGTGAACCTCATCTCGTTGCGGGGCAGCATCGGTGACCGGGTGGTGGCCGTGGCCGGCACCCTGTCCGGGCGGAGCGAGCAGCCCCGCATCGTGGGCATCGACGACCACATCGTCGATCTGCCGCCGTCGCGCTACATGCTCGTGGTCCGCAACGACGACCGGCCGGGGATGATCGGCGCGGTCGGTTCGACGATGGGCCGGGCCAACATCAACATCGCCGACATGGCGCTGGGCCGCGGCCCGACCGGCGAGCACGCCCTCATGGTGCTGGCCACCGACTCGGCGGTGACCCCCGAAGTGCTCGACGACCTCCGGGCCCAGCCCGGCATCCTCGACGCCAAGTCGATCGACCTCGACTAGACACTCGGGGGGCTCCGCCCCCCGAGTGCTGTCTGTCAATAGGGGCGGTGGGGTTCGACGAGCTTCTCGTCGCGGCGGCGGCGGTTGACGGCGCTCACGATGGCCCGCAGGGAGGCGGTGAGGATGCTCTCGTGCTGGCCGACGCCCCACAGGATGACGCCGTCGCCCGACTGGGTCTCGACGTAGGCCACCGCGGTGGCGCCGGAGCCGGCGCCGGTGGCGTGCTCCGAGTAGTCGGTCACGTCGAGGTCGACGCCGAGGTCGGCCTGGAGCGCGGCCACGAAGGCGTCGATGGGGCCGACCCCCTCGCCGACGACCGTGCGGTGCTGCCCGTCCACCGTGAGCTGGGCGGTGACCTTGGCGCCGGACGGGCCGGTGGTCGTCTCATGCGAGATGAGCTGGACTGCATTGTCAGTGGCGAGATACTCCGATTCGAAGGCCTCCCACATGCGGACGGGCGAGATCTCGGTGCCGGTGTCCTCGCTGATCGTCTGGATCGTGCGGGAGAACTCGATCTGGAGCCGGCGGGGAAGGTCGAAGCCGTGCTCCGCCTTCATGATGTAGGCCACGCCGCCCTTGCCCGATTGGCTGTTCACCCGGATGACGGCCTCGTAGCTGCGGCCGGTGTGCTTCGGGTCGATGGGGAGGTAGGGGACCTCCCACACGTCGTAGTCGGTGCCCAGCGCCTCGAAGCCCTTCTTGATGGCGTCCTGGTGACTTCCCGAGAATGCGGTGTAGACGAGCTCGCCGACGTAGGGGTGGCGGGGGTGGACGGGCAGGCGGTTGCAGTACTCGGCCACCCGGCGCAGGGCGTCGATGTCGGAGATGTCGAGCTCGGGGTCGACGCCCTGGGCAAAGAGGTTCATGGCGATCGTGACGACGTCGACGTTCCCGGTCCGTTCGCCGTTGCCGAACAGGGTGCCCTCGACGCGGTCGGCGCCGGCCATCACGCCGAACTCGG
>JAUZEX010000923.1 GCA_030838815.1 Actinomycetota bacterium | reverse complement strand
GATGGGGGTCGATTCCGAACCCGTCCCGATGGCCAGGAGGGCAAAGCGGTAGTCGTCGACCCTACCGAGGGTGTCGGTGTCGCGGGTGGCGTCAGCCAGCACGGCGGCGATCTGGAGCAGCGCCCCGGGCCGCTCGGCCGCTTCGAGGGGAGCGACGGTGCGCTCGACGTCGACCATCATGAGGGTCGGCGATCCGCCGTAGCGTGCCCGGCGCCGCTCCTCCATCCGGAGCATCTCGAGGAAGCCGCGGCGGTTGGCGAGACCGGTCACCTCGTCGACTACGGGCAGCAGCTCGTCATCCATCCCCTGCGCATCGTGCATCCTTTGATCCTCCGGGATGTGGCCCCCAGCCACAAGGGTCCGACGCTCGATTTGCCCGGCTGAAGGGGTGAAGCGGCCCCGCAGCTTTGGATGGAGCCCGTCCCTCGCGAGGACGAGCTCCATCGGCGGCCCCGATTGCATTGCGTGCGTCGCGTTCAGGTCGAAGGGACGGCCTCCCGGGGGGCCAGGACCGACCGGGGCTGCCTGGCCGGAGCGATCAGTCCCTCGACGGAGACGGCGAGGACGAAGGCGGCGAAGGCCAGGAGGGCGACGATGTTCAGCCCGTACCAGAAGGACTGGTAGGTGGAGTTGTAGAAGCCGGCCACGCCGGCGGCGCCGAGCACGACGGCCACCGGGAGACCGACCCAGCCCAGGATCGGACCCTCCATCTCTCTGACGATCATGGCCACGGAGGTGGCGGCGACGAAGAGGGCGAGCACGATCATGATGGTGGCGGTGCCGAGCGCATTCAGGTCGTAGAGCAACCGGATGAGGCCGCTGTTGGTGGTGACCTCGGGCGAGCTGCTGGCGAAGGCCAGGGCGGCGAGCGGGAGCGTGCAGACGAAGGCGACCGCCACGGTCGTCAGCCCGGCGCCGTACACGACCGGGGAAAGCGCCTCCACCCCCCCTTCCGAGCGCTGCAACACGTGACGGAGATGACCGAGGAAGACGAGGAAGAGGACCCCGGCCAGCGCGCCGATGACGGCGGAGCCGAGCAGGGCGGTCCGATGGCTGGTGACATAGTCGAGGATCTGGCTGGTCGAGGCGTCGATGTGCGGCGGTGACGGAACCATGAAGACCGAAGCCACCATGGCGGCCACGAAGCCGATTCCGGTGAGGGAGCCGAGTCGTTCCCACTGACGTTCGGACATGCAGTCACTCCTCTGCCGAGGTGTACGGATCGCGTAGCGAACCCGGCCCGTCACCGTTGCCGCGCCCCGTGCAGGCGGCAAGGCCCCGCCATGCGACTTGCCCGTGAAGGACCCGAAAACGGCTATACGGGGTACTTTGCCGACTCAGCCGACGCGACGCTCGTCGATGACACCCAAGGCAAAGGCCTCGAAATCGGTGGGCGAGAGGGAGCGGGCGAAGTAGAAGCCCTGGCCGAGCTCGCAGCCCATGGAGCGCAGGGCGCCGAGCTGGGTGGCGGTCTCGATGCCCTCGGCCACGGTGGTGAGGCGCAGGCCCTGGCCGATGCGGACGATCGAGCCGGCCAGGCTCGCCTCCGGCGATTCGTCGGACATCCGTTCGACGAAGGACTGGTCGATCTTCACCACGTCGAAGGGAAAGCGGTGGAGGTAGCTGAGCGAGGAGTAGCCCGTCCCGAAGTCGTCGATGGCCAGCCGCACGCCGAGCCGGCGCAGCTCATGGAGCAGGGTCAGGGTCTCGTCGGTCCGGTCGACCAGGATGCTCTCGGTCATCTCCAGCACCAGGCGACGGGCGGGGAGCCCCGATTCGAGCAGCGCGTGGGGCACCATCGACGGCAGCTCGGCCGTCTGGAGCTGGCGCGGTGACAGGTTCACGCTGATGGTCAGGCGATCGCCGCCGGGAATGACGTCGCCCCATCGCCGCGCCTCCTGGCACGCCTCGCGCAGGACCCACTCCCCGATGGGGACGATGAGGCCGCTGGCTTCGGCGACCGGGATGAAGCTGGCCGGCGAGACGTTGCCCCGCGTGGGATGGTTCCAGCGCAGCAGCGCCTCGGCCCCCGACACCCGGCCGGTGTGAAGGTTCATGATCGGTTGGTACTCCAGCCGGAGCTCCCGGCGGGCCAGGGCGTGGCGCAGGTCTCCTTCCAGCTCGAGGCGCTCCCGCACGCCGGCGTGCATCGCGGGGACGTAACGCCGTGACGCCCCTCCGCCGTTCCCCTTGGCCCCGTACATGGCCAGGTCGGCGTTGCGGAGCAGGTCGTCGGCGGACTCGGTGCCGGATTCGGACAGGGCGACGCCGACGCTGGCGGCCACCACCACTTCACGGTCCTCGATGACGATCGGGTCCCGGAAGGCGGCCAGCACCCGGTCCGCCACGACGTTCACCTCGGCGTCGCTGGCCAGGTTCTCGACCAGGATGGCGAACTCGTCGCCGCCGAGGCGGGCGACGGTGTCCTCTGCCCGTACGCAGCCCAGCAGCCGGCCGCTGACGGCCATGAGCAGGGCGTCACCGGAGGCGTGCCCGAAGCTGTCGTTGATGGCCTTGAAGCGGTCGAGGTCGAGGAAGAGCACGGCCAGGGAGCGACCCCGGCGCTGCTGGCGGGCCAGGGCGTGCCCGACCCGGTCCTTGAACAGGGCCCGGTTGGCCAGCCCGGTCAGCGAGTCGTGGAAGGCCTGGTGGGTCAGCTCCTCCTCGAGGCGCTTCTGATCGGCGGTGCGGCTCTCCACCCGCTCCTCCAGGGTGCGCATCAGGGTCAGGTTCTCGAGCAGCGTGAGCACCTGGCGCACGACGATCAGCAACAGGACGCCCATGGCGGCGAAGACGGTGACACCGTCGAGGTGTTCGCCCCGGAGGTGCTGGAAGAGAACCGTGCAGGCGGCGATCACGACCGGGACGTAGGGGACGGCCACCGACGAGAACGACGGGACCTCCCGGGCCTCGGTGCAGGGCAGCGGGCGCTGGGGCCGGCGGGAGGCGACGAAGAGCACGGCGAAACCGACGAACCACCCGATGTCGATGAGACTGCCCGAGGCGTAGGACCCCTGGCTCGTAAGGAAGACGAAGCCGCTGTCGGCCACGGCGATGCCGGCCAGGCCGACGCCCAGCAGGTAGAGCGGCTGCCGGCTGGCCTCCCCACCGAGGCGGGAGCGCATCACGGCGTAGAGCAGGATGGTGATGGTGGCGACGTCGCCGACCGGGTAGGCCAGGCTGAGGACGGTGGCGAGCAGCCCGTCGCCGCCGGCCTTGAACAGCGGGCCGAGGACC
>JAUZEX010000916.1 GCA_030838815.1 Actinomycetota bacterium | reverse complement strand
GGACGACGTCGACCCCCGAGAGGTCGTGAGAGAGGTGGGAAACTCAACCAATGCCTAGAGCCATCTGGAGTGGGGCCATCAGCTTCGGGCTGGTCAACGTGCCGGTGAAGCTGTTCAGCGCCGTCTCCCCCAAGGACGTGCGGTTCAACCAGCTGGAGGAGGGGACGGGCGCCCGCATCCGCCAGAAGCGGGTGTCGGCCGACACCGGGGAGGAGGTGCCGTACGAGAAGATCGTGAAGGGCTTCGAGATCTCTCCCGACCGGTACGTGATCATCAGCCCCGACGAGCTCGAGGCGCTCGACCCCAAGGCCACCCGGGCCATCGACATCGAGGACTTCGTCGACCTCGACCAGATCGATCCGGTCCACTACGAGCGCCCCTACTACCTCGTACCGGAGAAGGGGGCGTCGAAGGCCTACTCGCTGCTCCTCCAGGCCATGAAGGAGTCCAACAAGGTCGCCATCGCCCGGCTGGTGCTGCGGACCAAGCAGTACCTGGCCGCCATCCGGCCGATGGGCGACGTGCTGTGCCTCGAGACGCTCCTGTTCTTCGACGAGGTCGTCCCGGCCGAGGCCCTCGACGGCCTCCCCGGGGCCGACAACGAGGTGTCGGAGCGGGAGCTGAAGATGGCCCGCCAGCTGATCGAGTCGCTGTCGACCGACTTCGAGCCCGAGAAGTACCGCGACGAGTACCGGGACAGGGTCCTGGCCCTGATCGAGCAGAAGGCCGAAGGCGCCGAGATCGTGGCCCAGCCGTCCGCCGAGGAGCCGGCCAAGGTGGTCGATCTCATGGCCGCCCTCGAAGCGTCGCTCGCCGCGGCCAAGGAAAAGCGCTCGGCGGAGGCGGCCTCTGATGGCCCGTAGCCGATGCGGGATGCGCGGGTGCGAACCCGTCCCACAGACGGGTTCATCCAAAGACCGATGAGTTCGGGGCGGCCCCGTCGTCCCAGCCGTTGGACGGCGAAGGCCTGACCGCCGCGAGAGGAGACCCCGTGCCCCGCATCACGCCCTTCCTGTGGTTCGACACCCAGGCCGAGGAAGCCGCCGAGTTCTACTGCTCGATCTTCCCGAACTCGAAGATCACCGGCGTCAGCCACTACAGCGACGCCGGGCCCCTGCCGGCCGGCACGGCGATGACCGTGTCGTTCGTGCTCGACGGGCAGGAGCTCACCGCCCTCAACGGCGGGCCCCACTTCAAACTCACCGAGGCGTTCTCCCTGAGCATCTCCTGCGCCGACCAGGACGAGGTCGACCACTACTGGGAGAAGCTCACCGCCGACGGCGGGGAAGAGAGCCAGTGCGGCTGGCTCAAGGACCGCTACGGCCTGTCCTGGCAGGTCATTCCCGCTGGCATGGAGGAGATCATCGGCGGCGACGACCCGGAGCGGGTCCAGCGGGCCATGCAGGCCATGTTCGGCATGAAGAAGCTCGACCTCGCCGCCCTGCAGGCCGCCGCCGACGGCTCAGGCCACGGCAGCGGTGCGGGGTGACGGCTCCAGGCCGTGAGTGACCGTCGTCGAGATCGGGGGACGTCAACTCAAGCTCTCCAACCTGGAGAAGGTGCTCTATCCCGGGGCGGGGTTCACCAAAGGCCAGGTCATCGACTACTACCACCGCATCGCCCCGGCCCTGCTCCCCCACCTCCGGGGCCGGCCCCTCACCCTGAAGCGGTACCCCAACGGCGTCGACTCGCAGTACTTCTACGAGAAGCAGTGCCCCTCCCACCGCCCGCCCTGGGTGCAGGTGGCGCCGGTGTGGAGCGGCCACAACAAGCGGACGATCAACTTCTGCCTGGTGGAGGACGTGGCGACCCTCGTGTGGGTGGCCAACCTCGCCTCGCTGGAGCTCCACACCGCCCTCCACCGGGCGGCCGGGTCGACGGGCTCGCCCGAGGAGCGGTGGACGCCGGACATGGTCGTCTTTGATCTCGACCCCGGGGCGCCGGCCGCCTTCGGCGAGTGTGCCCAGGTCGCCCTGTGGCTGCGGGAGGCGCTCGACGGGCTCGGGCTGGCCGGCTTCCCCAAGGCGTCGGGCAGCAAGGGTCTCCAGGTCTACGTCCCGCTCAACACGCCCGCCACGTACGACGAGACCAAGGCGTTCGCCCGGGCGCTGGCCCAGGTCGGCGAGCGGGCGCACCCGAAGCTCGTGGTGTCGAACATGGCCAAGGACCTGCGGACGGGCAAGATCCTCATCGACTGGAGCCAGAACGACGAGCACAAGACGACCGTCTCCGTGTTCTCGCTCCGGGCCCGGCCCCGGCCGACCGTGTCGGCTCCGCTGCACTGGAGGGAGGTGGAAGCGGCGGCGGCCGGCGGGCCCGTCCCCCTGATCGAGGCCGACGAGGCCGTCCGGCGGTTCACGGACGACGGCGACCTGCTCGCCCCGCTCCTGGAGTTGGAACAACGCCTGCCGGCATTTGGTTGAGGGTCAGTTGGTAGGAGGTTCCAGCCGGGATTCCGCGGGTAGGAAGGGCGCTCATGGGCGATCTGAAGCAGCGGCTGGCCGACGCGCTCGACGGGGCCCGGCGCCGCTCCCTCGGGCTGCTCGATCCGCTCTCCGACGAGGACCTGCTGACACAGCACTCGCCGCTGATGTCCCCGCTGGTGTGGGACCTGGCCCACGTCGGCCACTACGAGGAGCTGTGGCTGCTGCGGGCCGTGGCCCGCACCCAGCCCATCGACGCGGCCCACGACGACATCTACGACGCCTTCCGCCACGCCCGGAACGAGCGGGCGAAGCTCAAGGTGCTGGGCCCGGCCGAGGCCCGGAGCCACATCGCCATGGTCCGGGGCCAAGTGCTCGACGTCCTCGAGAAGGTGGATCTCGACCCCCTCGTCCCCCTCCTGACCGAGGGCTTCGTCTACGGGATGGTGGCGCAGCACGAGCACCAGCACGACGAGACGATGCTGGCCACACTGCAGTTGATGGGCTCGGCCTACCCCCACGTCGCCCCGCCGGCCCCTCCCGGGCGGGCGCTGCCGGCGGCCGAGGTGCTGATTCCCGCCGGCCCGTTCGTGATGGGCACCGACAGCGGGGCCTTCGCCTACGACAACGAGCGCCCCGCTCACGTCGTCGACCTCGACCCGTTCTTCATCGACACCGCCCCGGTCACCAACGGGCAGTACCTGGCCTTCGTGGAGGCCGGCGGCTACGACGAACCTCGCTTCTGGAGCGACGCCGGATGGGCGCACCGCACGGAGGCCGGCCTTGTCGCACCGCAGTTCTGGTCCCCCGAGGGCCGCGGATCGTGGTCGGTGCTGCGCTACGGCAAGCGCCTCGACCTGCCCCTCGACGAGCCCGTCCAGCACGTCAGCTGGTACGAGGCCGACGCCTACGCCCGCTTCGCCGGGAAGCGCCTGCCGACCGAGGCCGAGTGGGAGAAGGCCGCCGCCGGCGCCTCGGCCGCGCCCGGCGACGCCAACCTCGACCAGCGTCACTTCGGCCCGGCGCCGGTCGGCGCCTATCCCGGCGGGGCCAGCCGCTACGGCGTCGAGCAGATGCTGGGCGACGTGTGGGAGTGGACGGCGTCCGACTTCACCGCCTATCCCGGCTTTGTCACGTTCCCCTACAAGGAGTATTCCCAAGTGTTCTATGGCGTCGAGTACAAGGTCCTCCGGGGCGGGTCGTGGGCGACCTCGCCCCTGGTGGCCCGGGCGACGTTCCGCAACTGGGACTATCCGATCCGCCGGCAGATCTTCGCCGGGTTCCGGTGCGCCCGCGATGTCTGATTTCGAGCTCACGGTGGGCCTCGAGGCCTCGGACCTGACCGCCGACATGCGCCACGACGTCGCCCGGGGCCTCCAGGCGACCCCCAAGGAGCTGGCCTCGAAGTACTTCTACGACGAGGAGGGTTCGGCGCTCTTCGACGCCATCACACGCCTGCCGGAGTACTACCCGACCCGCACCGAGCGGGCCATCCTCCTCGCCCGGGCCGACGAGATCGCCGAGCGGTCCGGTGCCGACACCCTCATCGAGCTGGGCTCCGGCACCTCGGAGAAGACCCGGATCCTGCTCGACGCCCTCCACCGGCGGGGGGCGCTCCAGCGCTTCGTGCCGTTCGACGTCGACGAGTCGACGCTCAAGTCGGCGGCCGTGGCGGTGTCGGGCGAGTACCCCGGTGTCGCCGTCCACGCCGTCGTGGGCGACTTCGAACGGCACCTCGGCCTGCTCCCCGGCGGAGGCCGACGGATGATCGCCTTCCTCGGCAGCACGATCGGGAACCTGACGCCAGAGCAGCGGGCGGTGTTCCTGGCCGAGATCCGGGCCGGCCTCGAACCGGGCGACACCTTCCTGCTCGGCACGGATCTGGTCAAGGACGTCGGCCGCCTCGAAGCGGCCTACGACGACTCCGCCGGCGTCACCGCCGCCTTCAACCGCAACCTCCTGCACCGGCTCAACCGGGAACTCGACGCCGACTTCGCGCCCGACCGGTTCCGGCACGTGGCGGTGTTCGACACCGAGCGGGAGTGGATCGAGATGCGGCTGCGGTCGTCGGTCGACCAGACCGTGACCGTGGCCGGGCTCGGCGGCCTGACGGTGCGCTTCGGCGCCGGGGAGGAGATGCGGACGGAGATCTCGGCCAAGTTCCGGCCCGACGGGCTGGGGGACGAGCTGACGGCGGCCGGGCTGCAGCTGCTCGAGCTGTGGACCGACCCCCGGGGCGATTTCGCCCTGTCCCTGTCGACGCCGAAGTAGGCCGGTCGATCAGTGGGCGACGGCGGCTTCGGGCGCGACGGCAGCCGGGTGCTGCGCTCCGGGCCGGAGCTCGAACCAGACGCGGGTCTCGCCGTCCATCTGGACCGCTCCCCACCGGTCGGCGATGTGCTCGACCAGGAACAGGCCCCAGCCCGACGCCCGCTCGCTGCCGTCCTCGGTGCGCCAGCGGGTCGGCGAGTCATCGTCGAAGCCACGGCCGGCGTCGGCCACCTCCACCATCAGCACGTCCCGGGTGGCCCGAAGACTGAACTCGATGGTGGCGTCGACCGGCAGGCCGGCGTGGCGCACGCTGTTGGTCACCAGCTCGCTGACGAGCAGCTCGGCGTTCTCGGCCACGGCGGGGTCGAGGAAGGGCGCCAGCCCGGCCACGGCGTGGCGCGCCACGCTCGCCGCCAGTGGCGACGCCGGGAGCCGGAGTAAAAGGAAGACGTGCAGCGGCCTGCCTTCTCTGTTGTCGAATCAACCGGTTGGGACAAAAGCGGTCAAAGCGGCCGGTTGTTACCCAATGGCCGCGAAACGTAAACCGGGAGTGGTCAGGGGCGGGGCGGTCCTCCGCCGGGGCCTTCTGGCCGGGGCGGTGGCGGGAGTGCTGTCGGGGCTGCCGTCAACGGCCCACGCCCTTGTGACCGGCCGGGATCCGCTGGCCGCGGCCCGGGCGGCGGGGAACCTCCTCCTCCCCGCCGACGCCCGCCCGGAGGCGCTCCTGGTCGCCGGCGGGCTGGCCCATGCGGCCGTCTCGCTCGGCTGGGCTACCGTCCTGGCCGTGGTCGTCCGCCGGACGCCTCTGCGCTCGTGGGCGGCGCCCGCCGCCGTTGCCGGGGGGACACCCCCGGTGCTCCCGGGCGTGGCCGTCGGAGCGGCCGTGGGAGCGGCCATCGCCGCCGTCGACCTCGGTCTGCTGGCCCACGGGCCGGTCGGTCGCCGCTGGCCGCTGATCCGGGCGCTGCCCGTCGGCCCCCAGGTCGCCGACCATCTGGCCTTCGGAGCGGTGGCCGGCGCCGTCCTCACCCGCCGTGGCTGACCCGTCCGGGCACGACCACGACCATGACCGCCACGACGACCACGGGCACGACGACCACGGGCACGACGACCACGGGCACGACGATCATGCGCACGACCATGCGGAGCACGGCTTCGTCCGGTCGCTCTTCAGCCGCCACCGGCACGACTCCGCCGCCTCGATCGACTCGGCCCTGGAGGCGAGCGAGCGGGGGGTCCGGGCCTTGTGGGTCTCGCTCCTCGGCCTGACCGCCACCGCCGTCGTCCAGCTGGTGGTGGCACTGCTCAGCGGGTCGGTGGCGCTGCTCAACGACACGTTCCACAACTTCGCCGACGCCTTCACCGCCCTACCGCTGTGGCTGGCCTTCTCCCTCGGCCGGCGCCTCCCCACCGCCCGCTACCCGTTCGGCTACGGCCGGGCCGAAGACCTCGCCGGCGGGGCGGTGGTGGCCATGATCGCCGTATCGGCCGTGGTCGCCGCCTGGGAGGCCGTCGAGCGGCTGCTACACCCGGCGCCCGTCCGGTACCTCGGCGCCGTCGTCGCCGCCTCCCTGGTCGGCTTCGCCGGCAACGAGCTCGTGGCCCGGCACCGGATCCGGGTCGGGAAGGAGATCGGCTCCGCCGCCCTGGTGGCCGACGGACTCCACGCCCGCACCGACGGAATCAGCTCCCTCGGCGTGCTGGCCGGCGCCATCGGTGTGGCCGCCGGTTTCGACCGGGCGGACGCCATCGCCGGCCTGGCTATCGCGGTGCTGATCGTCTCGGTGCTCCGGGAGGCGGCCGGCGATGTTCTGGCCCGCCTCATGGACGCCATCGACCCTGCCCTGGCCGACCAGGCCCGGGGGGTGGTGGCCGGCGTCGACGGCGTCCAGGCGGTCGGCCAGCTGCGGGTCCGGTGGATCGGTCACCGCCTCCACGCCGAGGCGGAAATCGTCGTCGACCGCGACCTCGACGTGGCCACCGCCCACCGCATCACCGAGGACGCCCGCCACCGGCTCCTCCACGATGTCCCCCGTCTGGCGTCGGCCATCATCCACGCCGACCCCTGCGGTCACGACGGCGTCGACCCCCACGCCGATCTCAAGCACCACGACCCCCGGGAGCCCGACGCAGGGGGGTGACCCCCACCGATAGAGGTTCGAACCCAGGTCCTGCCAGGGTAGGGGGAGGGCCGTGATCGGATTCGTGCTCTCGGGCGGCGCCAACCTCGGCAGCATCCACGTCGGGATGCTGATGGCGCTCCTCGAGGCCGAAATCAAGCCCGACCTCATTGTCGGCACCTCCATCGGTGCCGTGAACGCCGCCTACCTGGCCGCCGACCCGAGCCTGGACCAGGTCGAGCGCCTCCGGGAGCTGTGGTGCGGTGTCCGGGCCCGGGACGTGTTCCCGCTCAACCCTGTCGCCTCGGTCCGGTCCCTGTTCCGCCAGGGATCCCTGTTCCCGTCATCGTCGTGGCGCCGGTTCCTGACCGAGCGGATCCCCTACGAGCGCATCGAGGAGGCATCCGTCCCGCTGCGGATCACGGCCACCGACTTCGAGGAGGGCCGATCGGTCGTGCTCGACAGCGGCTCCGTCGTCGACGCTGTGCTGGCCAGCACGGCGCTCCCGGGCATCTTCCCCCCGCACCAGATCGGTGACTGTTGCTATCTCGACGGCGCCGTGTCGGACCAGCTCCCCCTCAAGGTCGCCATCGACGCCGGCGTCGACACCATCTACGTCATGGCCGTCAGCGTGCCGAGCCCGCCGCCCGGCCGCCGCTCGCCGGGCGGGATCCTCCGGCACTCCGTGACTATCCTGCTCTTCCCCCGTATCCGGCTCGACGCCCTCGGCCTGCCCGGGGAGCACGCCAAGCTCCGCATCGTGCAGGTGCCGTCGGTGAAGACGCAGGTTTCGCTGTGGGACATGTCCCGCCACGGCGAGCTCATCGACGCCGCTTACGAGGCGACGGCCGAGTTCCTGGCCGCCGAACAGGGCGAAGAACACCCCGACGGGCACCGGATCGACGTCGCCACCGTCCCCGAGATGGAGGTGGAGACGCAGGTTCCCCGGGAGATGGCGGAGGAGCACGAGCCCCGCTCCGCCGGCCCGCCCGGTTGATCCCATGACCGGGCGCCAGGTGAGCGCCTAATCCCGCCGCAGGGCGTCGGCGATCGCGCCCGCCACCGGGCTCTCCTCCAGCTCCTCCAGGGGGACGGGCAGGGCCATCGACCAGTTGGGCCGCTCGTCGACGGTGCCCGGGACGTTGGGCCGCTCCTCGACCACGGCCGCGTCATCGAGGGTGGCGGTGAGGATCATCGACGGCGCCTGGGCCAGCAGCCGGTGGGTGTTGACGACGACCTCGGCCGGGTCGGCGTCGTCGGGCGAGCCGCTCCAGTCGGCCAGCTTCTCCCGGATGACCCGGGCCCCCTCCTCGTTGGGCTCGAGGCCGAGGGCGTGACCCTCGGCCAGGTCGGCGCCCGTCCACATGCCGGCGATGGTCGGGAGGTCGTGGGTGGTCACCGCCGCCAGCGCCTGGCGGGGGAACTCGGGCGGGCGCTGCGGCTCGAACCACAGGAGCCGGTAGGAGAGGACGCCCCGGTCGTGGAGCTCGTGGCGGACGAAATCCTCCACCGTGCCGAGGTCCTCGCCCACGACGTAGGCGCCCGCCCGGTGGCTCTCCAGAGCCAGGATGTCGAGCATCTCTTCATACCGGTAGCGGACGTAGGCCCCGTCGGCCGGGCTGGCGCCGACCGGGATCCACCACAGACGGAAGAGTCCCATCACGTGGTCCACCCGGATCCCCCCCGCGGCCCGCAGGCCGGCCCGCACCGTGCGGATCCAGGGGTCGTAGCGGGCCAGCCGGAGCCGCCAGGGATCGAACGGGGGAAGGCTCCAGTCCTGGCCCCGGGTGTTGAACTCGTCGGGTGGAGCGCCGACGCGCATCCCCAGCGCCATCGTGTCCTGCCACAGCCAGGCGTCGGCGCCGCCGGGGTCGACGCCCACGGCGAGGTCCTGCATCAGGTCGAGGCCGGCGCCGGCCGCAGCCAGCTGCGACTCGGTCAGCCACTGCAGCCAGCAGTGGAATCCGACCCTGTCGGCGTGGTCGGAGGCGAAGCGGGCGACGGCCGGCGAGTCGGGCCGGCGGTACTCCTCCGGCCAGTCGGCCCAGGCGCCGGGGAAGCGCCCGCTCAGGGCGCAGTGGGTGGCGAACCCGGCGAGGGCCTCGCCCTGTTCGGCCCGGAAGGCGTCGAAGGCGGGATCGCCGCCGGCGGCGGTGAACCGCCGCCAGAGATGTTCCAACGCGGTGCTCTTGAGCTTCCACACCCGGTCCCGGTCGATACGGCGATCGGCGTTGAGGGCCCGGCCTTCGGCGGCCAGGGCGGCGAGGTCGAAACTCCCCATCCCCGCCGCGTCGCCGGCGCCGGGCAGCTCCTCGATCCGGAGGTAGAGGGGGTTGCGGAAGCAGCGGCTCGACGGGTAGTAGGGGCTGGCCTGGGGGAAGTCGGGCACCGTGGCGTGGAGCGGGTTGAGCAGGCACATGCCGGCTCCGAGGCGTTGCGACCACTGGGCCAGGCGGCGAAGATCGGCGAGGTCGCCCATCCCCCACGACTCCCGGGACCGGGTGGCGTAGAGCTGCGCCGCCCAGCCCCAGGTGCGCAGGTCGGGCGGCAGGTGGCACCGGCCCGGGGACACGATCAGCAGGCGCTCCCAGCCGTCGCCGACCCGCCGGAGCCGGTGATACCCGAGGGGCAGATCGGGCGGCAGCACGGCGCCAGAACCGAGGGAGCCAGAATCGACGGAGCCAGAACCGAGGGGGATGGTGGCGCCGTCCTCGGTGTGGAGCTCCCAGGGGCCGCCGGCGGTGACCTCGGCCGGGGCCCGGCCGGGGCGGAAGGCCACGACCGGGTCGTCGTGGGCCGACGTGCCGGGCGGGGCCGGGCCACCGTCAGGGTCGTCACCGGCGCCGGCCGCCGGAACCTCGGAGACACCCATGGCTCGGCGGATGGCGGTCAGTGTTTCGGGCGGCACCTCGCGCCAACGGCCGGCGACGTCGTGGTAGCCCATGGAGATACCCCAGTCGTGCATGCCGCTCTCTCTACCCCAGCGCCCCGGTTCGCGCGTCCTCTTCCGGAAGAAGCACGTGGGGGTTCAGGATCCCATCGGGATCGAGCGCCCGTTTGATGGCCCGGAAGACCTCGATCTCGGCCGGGCTGCGATTGAGATGGAGCCACGGCCGCTTGGCCGCGCCGATGCCGTGCTCGGAGCTGATGCTGCCGCCGCGGCCCGCCGCGAGGCGCAGCACGGCATCCTCCACCGGGCGGGCGTCCGTCATGTCGGGTGACACCCCCGATCCCCCGGCGACACCGAGGACGTTCACGTGGACGTTGCCGTCGCCGGCGTGGCCGAACAGGATGCACCGGGCCCCGGGCGCGACCCGCTCCACTGTCACGGGCGCCTCGGCCAGGAACGCGGCCAGCTCGCCGGCCGGCAGCGTCACGTCGAGCTTGACCGGCACCCCGGCGGCATTGATGGCCTCGGTGTGGGCCTCCCGGTAGCGCCACAGCCGAGCCCGGCCGGTGGGCTCGGCGTCCACGGCGCCGTCCAGCGCCCGGTCCCCGACGACCTCGATGACGGCGGCGGCCAGCTCCTCGGTCGGGTCGGAGACGCCGGCCGCCTCGACCAGCAGATAGACGGGGTCGATGCGGCCGAAGGGGGGCGGAATCCCGAGGTGGTCGCAGACCAGCCGGACACCGTCGGCCAGGAAGAGTTCGGCCGCTTCCAGGAGACCCGGTAGCCGGCGCCGGAGGCCGATGAGGGCCTCGAGGGCCGCCTCCGGATCGGCGAAGGCCAGGAGGCCGGTGGTGCGGTGCTCGAGGCGGGGGACGAGCCGCAGCTGCACGCGGGTCACCACCGCCAAGGTCCCTTCGCTCCCGGCCAGCAGGCCGGCCAGGTCGTAGCCGGTGTTGTCCTTGGTCAGGCCACCGAGATGCGAAACGAGGCGCCCGTCGGCCAGGACGGCTTCGACGCCGGCCGTCTGGGCCCGCATGCCGCCGTAGCGGAGCATGCGCAGCCCGCCGGCGTTGGTGGCCACCATCCCCCCCACGGTGGCGGACTGGCGGGCGGCGAGATCGACCCCGAAGGCCAGCCCAACGCGGGCCGCGGCATCGTCGACGGCCGCCGCCGTGGCCCCCGCTCCCACCGTGACCTGGCCGGCGGCGACGTCCACCTCGTCGATGGCCGCCAGCCGCCGCAGGCTCACCACCACCTCGCCGTGGAGGGGCACCCCGCCGCCGACAAGGCCGGTGTTGCCGCCCTGGGGCACGACCGGCCGCCCCGCCTCATGGAGGAGGGCCATGACCGCCGCCACCTCGCCGGGGCTGCCCGGCCGCACCACCGCGGCCGCCCGTCCGGTGAAACGCCCCGTCCAGTCGGTCTCGTAGGAGGCGGTCAGCTCCGGGTCGACGAGGACGTGGGAGGGCCCGACGACATCGGCCAGGGAGGTGCGGAGCCGGTCCATGAGGGCGCCATTGTGTCCCGTCCGGCGCGACGTGCTTGGCTCTTCCCCATGACCACCAAGCCGTTGGACGGGCTCAAGGTCGTCGACACGGCGACGTTGCTGGCCGGGCCGCTCATCGCCACGCTGCTTGGCGACTACGGCGCTGACGTGGTGAAGGTCGAACACCCGAAGGGCGACGCCCTTCGCAGCTTCGGCTGGGTGAAGGACGGCGTGTCGTTGTGGTGGCTGTTCGTCAACCGCAACAAGGCGTGCGTGTCGCTCAGCCTGCGCGACCCGGCCGGCGCCGCGGTCCTGAAGGAGCTCGTCGCCGACGCCGACGTCCTGGTGGAGAACTTCCGGCCCGGCACGATGGAGCGTTGGGGCCTCGGCTGGGAGGAGCTCAGCGCCATCAACCCGGGGCTCGTCATGGTCCGGGTCACCGGTTTCGGGCAGACCGGTCCCTACTCGGCCCGGCCCGGCTACGGCACGCTGGCCGAGTCGATGAGCGGCTTCGCCCACCTCAACGGGTACCCCGACGGCCCGCCGACGCTCCCGCCACTGGCGCTGGCCGACGGCGTGGCGGCCTGCGTGGGGGCGTTCGCCACCCTGGCCGCCCTCCGCCACCGCGACGCCACCGGCACCGGGCAGGTCATCGACCAGGCCATCTACGAGCCGCTGTTCTGGATGTTCGGCACTCAGGCGCTGGCCTACGACCAGCTCGGCATGATCCCGGGCCGGACGGGAAACCGCACCCCGATGACGGTTCCCCGCAACAGCTTCCAGGCCGCCGACGGGCGATGGTTCGGGCTGTCGGGGGCGTCGCAATCGGTGGCCGAGCGGGTGGTACGGCTCGTCGGCCGATCCGACCTGGTCGAGCAGGACTGGTTCGTCGACCACACCGGCCGCCTCGCCCACCAGGACGAGGTGGAGGACGCCATCGCCGTGTGGGTGGCCAAGCGCTCCAGCGAGGAGGTCACCGCCGCCTTCGAGGCCGTGGGGGCGGCCATCGCCCCGATGTACACGATCGCCGACATCATGGCCGACCCCCACTACGCCGCCCGGGAAGCCATCCCGACGGTGGAGCACGAGACGCTGGGCCCGGTCCGGGTGCCGGGCGTCGTCTCGCGGTTGATGGCCACCCCGGGGGCCGTCCGCCACCTCGGCCGGGCGCCGGGCGCCGACAACGAAGCGATCTTCAGCGGGCGGCTCGGACATTCGAGGGCTGAAATCGCCGCCTGGCGGGAAGCGGGCACGGTGTGACCGAGGGCTTCGGCCGCAGGCGGGTGTAGGAACTGGCAGGGAATGGGAATAGGTCGGGAACCATGGTCTTGAACGGGACCACGAGGAGCGGGCTGATGTCGGGCGAAGAACAAGAGCCGGTGGAGCGCGACGACGAACTGGGAAAGGGAGGCGACGTGCGCCTGGTCGTTCCGGCGGCCCCGGAATACCTGCGGCTGGTGCGACTCACGGCCGCGGGCCTGGCCAGCCGACTCGGCTTCACCTTCGACGAGGTGGAGGACCTGCGCATCGCGGTCGACGAGTTGTGCTTCCACCTGCTCGGCGACGCCGACCAGAACGGGGACGACCCGTCCGGTGATGGGCGCACCATGGACCTCACGTACTCGGCCGCGGCCGATTCGATCACCATCACCGGGCGGACGGGCGCCAGCGGGTCCGTGCCGGAGCCGTCGGAGCTGTCGGAGCAGATCCTCGACGCCCTCGTCGACGAGCACGAGGTCGGGAGCGACGGCGGCATGGTCATGTTCCGCCTGAAGAAGCAGCGCGAGTCCTAGTCCCATGGCCTTCGAAGCAACCGATCGGCACGAGCTGCGGAGCAAGCTCGAGGAGTACGCCCGGACGGGCGACAAGGTGCTGCGCGACGAGATCGTCGGCTCCCAGGTCGGCTTGGCCGAGTACCTCGCCCGCCGGTTCAAGAACCGCGGCGAGCCGATCGAGGACCTCATCCAGGTCGCCCTGCTG
Source organism: Actinomycetota bacterium (assembly GCA_030838815.1). Taxonomy (GTDB): domain Bacteria; phylum Actinomycetota; class Acidimicrobiia; order IMCC26256; family BP-133; genus BP-133. The sequence goes on along the minus strand of JAUZEX010000916.1, from coordinate 4,132 downwards.
GGGCTCCTCAAGGCGGTCGAGCGGTTCGATCCCAGCCGGGGCCTCGAGTTCTCGACCTTCGCCACGCCGACCATCGTCGGGGAGCTGAAGCGCCACTTCCGGGACAAGGGCTGGGCGGTGCGGGTACCACGGCGGGTCCAGGAGCTGCACCTGCGGATGGGCACGGTGGTCAACAACCTGTCCCAGGAGCTCGGCCGGTCCCCCACCATCCCCGAGATCGCCGCCCGGGCCGAGGTGTCGGTCGACGAGGTCCTGGAAGCGATGGAGGCCGGGCGGGCCTACCGGTTCAGCTCCATCGACGCCCCCGCCGGCGACGACGAGGACCGCGCCGCCAGCCCGGCCGCGGCCCAACTCGGCGAGGACGACGACGGTCTCGAGGAGGTGGAGCAGCGGATGCTCCTCTCCCCGCTCATCGCTTCGCTCCCGAAGCGGGAGCAGATGATCATCCACCTCCGCTTCTTCCGGGGCATGACCCAGTCGGAGATCGCCGCCCGGCTCGGGATCAGCCAGATGCACGTGTCGCGCCTGCTGGCCCGGAGCCTGGTCCAGCTGCGGGACCGGGCCGGAGCCGAGGCCGCGCCCGGTTAGGGGCACATCGGGTCCGGGTACCTCTGGAAGGGGGGAACTCGGAACCGACAAGGAGAGAGAACATGGGATCGAACATGGACGAGGCGAAGGGCCGGATAAAGGAAGCGGCAGGCGACATCACCGACGATGACGACATGAAGCGCGAAGGCAAGGCCGACCGGATGGGCGCCACCATCAAGGAGAAGGCCGGCAAGGTCGTCGACAAGGCGAAGGACGTCGTCGACAAGGACCACTGAGCGGCCTAGGAAGTAGGCTCGTTCACCGATAGAGAGCGCGAGGAAACGCACGTGGATCTAGGGCTTGACGTCAAAGAACGCAATGGTTGGGCCGTCCTGTCGGTGCAGGGCGAGGTCGACGTGTACACGGCACCCCAGTTCCGCGAGCAGCTCATCCAGTTGGTCGACCAGGGTCAGCGCTCGATCCTGGTCGACCTCGAAGGTGTGGAGTTCCTCGACTCGACCGGGCTCGGCGTCCTCGTCGGCGGGTTGAAGCGGGTCCGCAGCCACGACGGCGACCTGGCTCTCGTCTGCACCCAGCGCCGGATCCTCAAGGTGCTCGAGATCACCGGCCTCACCAAGGTCTTCACCATCCACGACTCGGTTGACGCCGCCGTGGCTGACGGCCAGGGCTGACCGCCCGCCCGTCGACATGGACCGCGTCGTCGAACTGGAGATCCCGGCCCGCCCGGAGTTCGTCGGCGTGGCCCGGATGGCCGTCGGAGCGCTGGCCGGCATCCGCCCCGGCCTGGCCTACGAGCGCATCGACGATCTGCGGATCGTCGTCTCGGAGGCCTGCACCAGCGCCATCGAGATGCTGGCCCACCAGCCGCCCCCCGCTGACGGTCGTCCGGCGGCCCTGCGCCTGCGCTGCATCGACGGGCCGAAGACCCTCGAGATCCGCATCGAGGCGCCGGGGTCGGCCTTCGACAGCGCCTTCCCTGCCAGCGAGCCGGAGGCCGACGTCGACACCTTCCGGATCTCCCTCATCCGGGCCCTGGTCGACGACGCCGAGCTCCGCACGACCCCCGGGCGGACCGAGCTCTGCCTGGTGCTGCACCGCGACGCCATCTCCGCCGACGACACCGGCGACCTTCCGGCGTAGACCGCCGGTCCCCGGCCGCCGGCTCTAGACCATGGGCCAGGGGTAGGGGTACTCCGTCAGCGGATGGGGGAACACCCGCTGGGTGAGGAGCCACTCCAGCCGGTCCTCCACCGCCCGGCGTTCGGCGCCCGACAGCAGCACGGTGAGGTCGCGGCCGAGGTCGCCGTCGAGCCGTTCCCCGAGCCGGCCGAGGGCTTCCAGATCGGCGGGCGGGATCGGCTCGCCCTCGTAGTCCCAGATGACGGTGCGGAGCTTGACGGCGCAGTGGAACGACACGCCGTGATCGATGCCCCAGACGTGGTCGTTGCCGTCCCGGAGGCAGTGGCCCGACTTGCGGTCGGCGTTGTTGATCACGACGTCGAAGAGGGCGAAGCGCCGGAAGACATCGGGGAAGCCCTCCCGAAGGGTGAAGTAGTGCTCCTCGGGGTCGTGCTCCACGAATCGCTGCACCGACCCGACGCCGGCCGGCCCGTCCCGAAGGATGGTGCGGGGGACGATGCCCCAGCCGAGCGCCTCCGACACGAGGTGGGCGGCCACCTCCCGCTCGCACAACGTGCCCCGGGGAAAATCCCACAGGGGGCGCTCCCCCTTGCGAGGCTTGTAGATGGCCAGGCTCTCGCGGCCGCCGTGGTCGAGCTTGACGAGAAAGGTGGCGTTCGACGACCACGGCATCCGGCCCAGCAGCTCGATCTCGCCGCCCTCCAGGAGCTCACTCTCCTCGGCGCTGCCCGGCTCCGGCTTCTGGGGGGACATCCCCCCACCCCCGGGCTGGATCACGCCTCGTCGTGGCGGGCGTGCCCGTTCAACCGGGGACAGACGTGCCCCGACGGGTCGAGCGGGCCGCCGCACAGCGGGCATGGCGGCCGGCCCTGCTCCACGGCGGCGCTGCCCCGGGTGGCCATGGCCCGGGCCTGGGCGGCGGTGAAGTACAGGCGGGCCAGATAGCCCTCCTCGTCGTCGACGGGCGGCGGGAGTTCGTCGGGTTCGTCGTCCTGGTCGTCGTCCTCCTCGTCGTCCTCGTCGTCCTCGACCGGCCGTTCGTGGAGCTCGAGCACCACGAGGCTGCGGGAGGCGTCGAAACCGATCCCGATGGCCACAGCCCGGAAGAGGGGGACGGGGTCGCCCCGCAACTCGCCGGCGTCGGGCGTCAACGGGACGGGGACGTCGCCCCCGACCTCCGGAAGCTGGTCTGCCACCTGCTCGAGGAGGATTCGGACCCGCTCGGCGAGCATGGCCACCTGCTGCTTCTCGACGAGGACGGACAGGACCCGCCCGTCCTTCTCCGCCTGGATGTAGAACGCCCGCTGCCCCGGCTCGCCGACCGCGCCGGCGGAGATGGTGTCGACGGGATCGAACTCGATCTCAGGCACGAGCCGGCTCCGGGGGACTGGATGCCTCAGAGCCAGATTCGTGAGGGCCGGGGGCCAGCGCCGCGCCCGGGTCGGTGGTGGCGCCGGCGGCGGTGTCGATCTCGCCCGACGTCGGGGCCGGCGGCCGGAGCTCGTCGAGGGAGCCGGTGTCGTTGAGCTTCACCAGCGCCGCCCCGGCCGGGCCGAAGCGGAGCACCGTGCACGACGCCGGCGAGACGAACAGGCGCTGGAACAGGTCGAGGTGCACCCCGGTGTAGTGGGCCACCACCGCCTTGATCGGGTCGGCGTGGGAGGCGGCGACAACGATCTGGCCCGGGTGGGCGGCCACGATCTCCTCCACCGCGCCGATGATGCGGGACTGCATCTCCCGCATGGACTCACCTCCGGGGAACCGCACCGCCGACGGCGTCACCTGGACCAGCTTCCACAGATCGGTGCTCCGCAACTCCTCGATCTTGCGCCCCGACCATTCGCCGTAGTCGGCCTCGAACAAGCCTGGGACGTCGGTTGCGGGCAAGCCGTGAGGGGCGGCGACGGCCTCCGCCGTCTGCCGGCACCGCTCCAGCGGACTGGTGTACACGGCGGCCACCGGGAGGCCGGCCAGCCGTCGCCCGGCCGCCTCGGCCTGCTCCCGTCCCTTGTCCGACAAGCCGATGCCCGGCCGGCGCCCCGACAGGATCGGCCCCGTCTCCCCCGTGACCCCGTGCCGCACGAGCACGAGCGTGGTGAAGGGCGGCGCCTTCGCCCCCGCCTGTTCTGTTTCCGCCTCCGGCTCGGCTGCCCCGGTGGCGACTGGATCCGCAGGGAGTACCCCGGCGATCTCGGGTTCGGATTCGGCCATGGCCATCGCCCGGGGATCGTAACGGGCGCCCCGAGGTCAGTCGGCCCGGGCCCGGCACCGCAACCCCGAGCCCCCGCCCTCCGCCTCCTCATTCCGGCGTTCGTTTACCGGGCTAGAGGCGGAAAACGAACGCCGGTTGGGCGCAGGCAGCCCGCCACGAAATCCGGCGTTCGTTTCCCGGGCTAGAGGCCGAAAACGAACGCCGGTTGGGCGCAGGCAGCCCGCCACGGAA
>JAUZEX010000912.1 GCA_030838815.1 Actinomycetota bacterium | reverse complement strand
GACGCCGTCGACCTCGAGTCGACGCCGGGCGGACGGGGCTACTGGGTCGTCGACGCCGGCGGCCACGTCTCTGCCTTCGGCGACGCCGTCCGTCTTCCGGCGCTCGACGCCGGTGCGCTCCGCCGGGGCGAGAAGGCCACCAGCCTCTCGGCCACCCCCACCGGACGCGGCTACTGGGTCTTCACCGACCGGGGCCGCGTGCTCCCGGTCGGAGATGCTGCCTTCTTCGGCGACATGTCGGCCGTGGCGCTCAATGGCCCGGTGCTCGACTCCGTCCCGACGCCGAGCGGGCGGGGCTACTACATGGTGGCCAGCGACGGCGGCATCTTCGCCTTCGGCGACGCCCACTTCTACGGCTCCATGGGCGGCCAGCGCCTCAACGCCCCGGTGCAGTCGCTCGTCCCCGACGGTGACGGGGTCGGCTACTGGCTGGTGGCGTCGGACGGCGGCATCTTCGCCTTCCAGGCCGATTTCAAGGGCTCGATGGGCGCTACGAAGCTGAACAAGCCGGTCACCGGCATGGTCCGGTTCGCCGACGGCTACCTGATGGTCGGCGAGGACGGCGGCATCTTCGACTTCTCCAACAAGCCGTTCCTCGGTTCGCTGGGCGCCAACCCGCCGGCCCGTCCCATCGTGTCGGTGGCGGCGCTGGGGTAAACCGCTGGGGTAAACATCCGGCATGGACTTCAGCTGGACAGAAGAAGACGAGCTGTTGCGGGAGACGGTCCGGCGCTACGCCACCGAACGGTTGGCCGGGGACTATGCCCGGTGGGAGAAGGAACCATTCCCCCGGGAGCGGGTGGTGGAGCTCGGCGACCTCGGCGTCCTCGGAATGCTGATCCCGGCCGAGTTCGGCGGCTCCGGCCGCCGTCACGTGTCGCTCGGCGTGGCGGCGGAGGAGATCGGCCGGGCCGACTTCAACGTGACGTCGTTCCTCCAGCTGGCCGCCATCAGCTCCGGCCTCCTGGCCCTGGGCTCGGACGAGATCCGCAAGGAGTGGCTGCCCGGCGTGGCCTCCGGGGAGCAGGTCGTAGCCTTCGCCCTCACCGAGCCCGGCGTCGGCTCCGACGCCGCCCGGCTGTCCGTCACCGCCCGGCGCGACGGCGGCGACCTCGTCGTGTCGGGGGAGAAGGCGTCGTGCACCTTCGCCGGCCTGGCCGACGCCTACGTCGTCTTCGCCCGGACGGGCGGCTCCGGGGCGGCCGGCATCAGCATGGTGCTCGTCCCCCTCGACCGGCCCGGCGTGACGCGGCAGGTCTACGACAGCGTCGGCGGCAAGCTCGTCCAGCGGGGCTCGCTGTTCTTCGACGACGTGCGGGTGCCGGCCTCCAACCAGCTGGGCGGGGAGGGGTCGGGATTCGTCGGCGCCATGAAGTCGTTCGACTTCAACCGGGCCATCATCGCCCTCGGCTGCATCGGCACGGCGCTGCAGTCCCTGGACGAGACCGTCGCCTACACCAAGGAGCGCACCACCTTCGGGAAGCCACTGGCCCGCCACGAGGGCGTGGCCTTCCCGATCGCCGAGCACCTGGCCCTGCTCCACGCCACCCGGCTCGTGGCCTACGAGGCCCTGTCCCGGGCCGACGCCGGGTTGGCTCACACCATGGAGGGGGCCATGGCCAAGTGGCTCGGCCCGAAGCAGGCGGCGGAGGCGATCCACTCCTGCCTGCTCTTCCACGGCTGGACGGGTTACGGGAACGACCTCCCGTACGCGCAGCGTCACCGCGACATCGTGGGCTTCGAGATCGGCGACGGCACGGCCGAGATCATGAAGGCCATCATCGCCCGCGACACCTTCGGACGGGAGTTCGCCGCCTACAAGTAGTCGGAGGGCCACGCCGGCGAGTAGCCGGAAGGCCACGCCGGGTCAGGCGGCGACGAAGGCGAAGTCGTAGGGGCAGCGGCGGAGGGCGGCGGCCATCGCCGCCAAAGGGTCCTCGGGGCCGATCTCACCGCCGACGAGGGCGCCGATGGCGCGGAGGCGGGTCCGGGCCCGGGCCAGGCGCCGGCGGGCGTTGTCCCGGGCTTCCTCCTCCGCCCAGCGGATCCGGCCCTCCGCCCGGGACGGGGGGACGACGAGGTGGATATGGATGGGTTCGTCGACCAGGCGGCTCGCCACCCACGCCTCGAGGGCGGGGCTGTCGAGGGTCCGGTTGGCGACGAGCAGGTAGTGGCGCATGCCGTCATGTTCGGCTCCGCCCCTCAGACAGGCCGGGGAGACTCCTTGGAACTCCATGTCGCCGCAGGGGCGGCTCAGGCGGCCGGCGCCCGTCCGACGGTCAGGACCAGCGGCATCATTCGGCGGAACCGCCAGTCGACCTCGTGCTGGGCCGTGACCTCGAAGCCGGCGTCGCTGGCCATGCGGCGCATCTCCGGGCTGGTCGGCCAGTTGACCCGGGTCTTCGTCGTGGCCGACGTCACCCGGTTGAACCGGCGGCTGGCGGCCTCGGTCTTCGGGTTCATCATCCCGACCAGGGCCAGGCCGCCGGGGATCAGGACCCGGCGGAACTCGGCCCAGGCCGCCGGCTGGTCGAAGAAGTGGAAGGCCTGGGTGCACACGACGGCGCCGACGCCGCCGGTGCGGACGGGGAGCCGGGCCGAATCGCCCCGGATCCACCCGACGCCCCGGCTGCGGGCGGCGGCCTCGGCCAGCATCCCGCCTGACAGGTCGCAGCCCGCCACCCCGCCCGGGACGAGCTCCCGGTCGAGGCGGGCGGCGAAGATCCCGGTGCCGCAGCCGACGTCGAGGACGGACTGCGGGTGCTGCGCCCGGAGCTCGGCCAGCGCCCGCTCCTGCACCGCGGCGTAGAGGGCCCGCTGCAGCCAGCCCGTGTCGTAGAGATGGGCGACGCGGTCGAAGAGGCGGTGGACGTCCACTTCCGGCATCCGGGCAGTCTGCCCGCAACGGCGTGTTCCGGTCCCCTCGGGCCCTCGGGGCCGGTAGGGTGCCTCGGTGTCGATGGAGGAGACAGACCCGTTCGCCGAAGCGGTCACCCGGCTCTCCGACGAGGGCCTGGCGCTGGAGATCACGGGCCGTACGTTCCGGCTCGTCGATCCCGTCCGGGGCGACGCGGGGGCGGCGGCGCTGCGCCTGCTCGGGATGGTGCAGGCGGCGGCGCCGGTGGCCATCGCCACCCATGGCCCCACGCAGGTCGCCGCCGCGGTGTGGGCGCCGCCCCACCTCTACGTCGTGCGGTGGGCCCGCAACCGGTGGGTGGTCGGATACCGGCTGGCGGCCGGGTCGCGGCCCAACGACCACGTCCGCAGCGAGGGGCGGATCCCCGGCCATCTGGAGACCGGACACTGGTACGAAACAGTGCCCGACGAGGTTTCCGAGACGTTCGATGGGGTCGGCCTGTCGCTGGCCTCGGCGCCCTTCCCGGTTCCGGCCCAGCCCGTCTCCGAGGCGCCGGTCTCGCCCCGCCGCAGCGCTTCGGGCTCCTCCGGGCGGTCGTCGGCCGAGAAGGCGCCGCCGGCCCGGCCTGCTCCCCGCAGGATCGCCCCGAAGCCGGCGCCGGCCGCCAAGGCTCCGCCGCCCCCGACCAGCAAGGTCTGCCCGGGCTGCAACATGCGCCGGACGCTGACGCAGTTCGCCCCCGGCTCCGACCTCTGCGTCGACTGCCGGGAGTAACCGGCAAAGCCCGAGCGCAGCGAGGAACAGCTTGCCGCCGGTTTTGCCGTCAGCCCGCAGCCAGCTCCCGCAGCCAGCCCGGCACCCGGGTCGGGCGGCCCTGGCCGTCGACCACGCCGTGGACGGTCACGCCGGTGGCCTTCGTCTCCCCGTCGCAGCCGACCAGGTAGTCCATCTGGAAGGTGGCTCCGCCGGCGGAGCCGATCAGGACGGAGACGTCGACCACGTCGTCGAAGCGCAGCGGCCGGCGGTACTGCAGCGCCGCCTCCACCACCGGGAACTCGACGCCATCGGCCCGGAGCCGGTCGTAGGGCCGGCCGAGGGCCCGGAGGTACTCCACCCGGCTCTCCTCGAGGTAGGCGAGATAGGACGCATGATGGACCACTCCCATGGCGTCGGTCTCGCAGAAGCGCACCCGGAGCCGGTGGGTGAACGGGTAGGCGCCCGGGTCGCCCGGGGGGTCGAACCGCATCCTCATGGCCTGACGCTACCGGTCGGGCCACCGGGCGCCGGCGGACGACAGCCGCCTCAGGGGGATGTCAAGGTCTAGGCGGCGTGGGCGCAGGCCGGGTCGTGGCAGGCGTGGACGGTCGCCGGGTGGGTGACCGGGCGCACGCCCGCCGCTGTCCGCACGAACAGCCACGAGACGACGCCGCCGCAGGCGCAGAGGGCGGCCGAGATCCCCATCGCGGCGGCGTAGCCGTGATCGAGGCTGCGGGCGAGGCCGGCGCCGTTGTCGATCCCGGCCAGCGCCGGGATCAGGGCGATGCCGAGGAGGCCGGCGAGGCGGGACACGGCGTTGTTCACCCCCGAGGCAACGCCGGCCCGGCGGCTGTCGACGGCGCCGAGCACCGCGCCCGTGAGCGGCGCCACGGTGAGCGTCATCCCGAGCCCGAACAGGACCGCCGCCGGCAGCACGGCGCGGACGTAGTGGTCGCCGGGCTCGATCCGGGCGAAGAGCAGCAGTCCGCCGGCCGACAGCAGCGGCCCGACGGTCATCGGAATCCGGGGGCCGATCCGCTGGGCCAGGGCGCCGACCCGGGCCGACAGCGTGACCATGAGGACGGTGAAGGGCAGCAGCGACGCCCCGCCTTCCAGCGCCGAGTAGTGGAGTGTCACCTGGAGTCGCAGCACCAGGAGGAACATCGCCGCACTCATCGCGCCGTAGACGGCGCACGTCGCCAGGTTGGCGCCGGTGAACTGCGGGGAACGGAACAGCGCCAGGGGCAGCATCGGGTGGTCGCTGCGCCGCTCGACGGCCACGAAGCCGACCAGGGCGGCGACGCCGGCCATCCCGGCGGGGACGGCCGGGCCCCGGCCGTGCTCGATGAGGGCGTAGGCCACGAGGGCGATGCCGATGCTCACCAGGAGCGCGCCGGTCAGGTCGATCGGCCCCGCGTCCTCGTCCCGGGTCTCGGGGACGTGATTGAGTGCCAGCCAGACGGCGGCCGCCGCCAGCGGCACGTTGAGGAAGAAGATGAACCGCCACGAGGCGGCGTCGACCAGCCACCCGCCGAGGAGCGGCCCGGCCGCCCCCGCCACCGCGGCCAGGCCCGACCAGGCGCCGATGGCCCGGCCCCGGTCGTCGGGGTCGAAACCGGACGAGATGATCGACAGGCTGGCCGGCACCAGCAATGCCCCGGCCACGCCCTGGAGGGCCCGGGCGGCGATCAGGAACCCCATGTTGGGGGCGAATCCGCACAGGACCGAGGCGGCCACGAACCCGGCCAACCCCGCCACGAACACCCGGCGCCGGCCGTAGCGGTCGCCGGCGCTGCCGCCCAGGAGGAGCAGCGACGACAGCGTCACCAGGTAGCCGTCGAGCATCCACTGCAGGCCCCGGACCGAGGCGTGGAGGTCGCGGCTGATGGACGGGAGGGCGACGTTGACGACCGTGCCGTCGAGGAACACCACCCCCGAGCCGAGCACCGCGGCCACGATCACCCACCGCCCCTGGGTCGAGCCGAACCGGACGGGGGCGGTCCCGCTCATACCGTCATCACGGTCGGTCATCCTCACAGATGCCACAGTGAGGGGCATGCATGGGGAGCAGCTGGAGGAGCAGGTCATGGAGGTGCTGGCGCGCTGGGACCGGCGGCTGGAGATCGCCACGGCCGCCTGGGCCGAACTGACCGGCGGCGAACAGCGCCGCCGGGAAGCGGAACTCGACGCCGAC
>JAUZEX010000392.1 GCA_030838815.1 Actinomycetota bacterium | reverse complement strand
TCTCCTCGGAGCCGGGGCTGGTCGCGGCGGCGTGTTGGCGGGCCGGGGCCGCCCTCATCCGGAGGACGGCCTGGGGTGGGCCGGGGGCGGCGCGCAACGACGGGTGGCGGGCGACGGATGCGCCGTTGGTGGCGTTCCTCGATGCCAACTGCGAACCGGAGCCGGGCTGGCTCGACGAGATCCTTCCCCACTTCGCCGATCCGCAGGTGGCGGCCGTGGCCCCCAGAATCGTGCCGGCCATCGAGCCGACGGCTCCCGGCTGGCTGGCCGCCTACGAGGCCGTGTCGTCACCGCTCGACCTCGGGGCCCGGGAAGCCATCGTCCGGCCCCGCAGCCCCGTGGCCTATGTCCCGACGGCGGCGCTCGTCGTCCGGCGGGCCGCGCTGGAGGGGCTCGGCGGGTTCGACGCGACGTTGCCCGTGGGTGAGGACGTCGACTTCGTCTGGCGCCTCGCGGCCGCCGGGTGGACCGTCCGCTACGAACCCCGGGCGGTCGTGCACCATCCGATGCGGCGAGGGTGGCCGGCCTGGCTGCGCCAGCGCTACCGCTACGGCACCTCCGCCGCGCCGCTGGCCCGCCGCCACGGCCGGGCCGTCGCCCCCGCCGTCGTCTCCCGCTGGACGGCCACCGCCTGGGCCCTCGTCGCCGCCGGCCAGCCGGTCCTCGGCGCCGTCGCCGCCGGCTCTTCGGTCGCCGCCCTCGCCACCCGTCTGCCGCGCCGCAACACCGGCCACCCGGCCGACGCCGCCACCGGCAGAGAAGACAACCGCGACGCCGGACGGGGAGCGGAGCCGGGCGTCAGGTCGATTCCACTCGTCGTGGCCGTCCGGTTGGCAGGGGTGGGACACCTGCGGGGTGGGCTCGCCCTGGCCCGCGCCGTCCGGCGGGCGTGGGCGCCGGCGGCCGTCCTGCTGGCAATCACGTGCCCGAGGAGCCGCCCGGCCCTGGCGGCGGTGGTCGTCGTGCCCGGCCTCCTCGACTGGGTGGAGCGCCGCCCCCGGCTCGACCCGGCCCGGTTCGTGGCTCTCGGCCTGGTCGACGACCTGGCCTATGCCGCCGGCGTCTGGGCCGGCTGTGCCCGGGAGCGGTCCGGCCGGGGCCTGGAGCCCGATCTCCGGAGTGCATCCCGCCACCCGGTGCGCCACACTTACCAACCCCTGTCCGGAACGATCGGAGGTCGAGGATGAAGACCAGCGCCGCGGTGCTGTTCTCCCAGCCCGGGAAGTGGGAGGTCACCGAGCTCGACCTCGACGAGCCGAAGGCCAACGAGGTGCTCGTCAAGATTGCGGCGGCGGGACTGTGCCATTCCGACGACCACCTGTGCACCGGCGACATGCCGGCCATGAAGCTGCCCCTCACCGGCGGGCACGAAGGCGCCGGCATCGTGGAGGCGGTCGGGCCCAACGTCACCAACGTGGCGCCCGGCGACCACGTCGTGCTGCAGTTCATCCCCGGCTGCGGACGGTGCCGCTGGTGCGCCAGCGGCCAGCAGAACCTGTGCGATTCGGGGGCCATGCTGCTGGCCGGCTGCCAGCTCGACGGCACCTTCCGGATGCACAAGGACGGGGAGGACATCGGCCAGATGGCCCTCGTCTCGACCTTCTCGGAATACACCGTCGTGCCGTCCATCAGCTGCGTGAAGATCCCCGACGACATCCCTATGGCCGAGGCCTGCCTGGTCGGTTGCGGCGTCCCCACCGGCTGGGGTTCGGCGGTCAACGGCGCTGAAGTGGCCCCCGGCGACGTCACCATCGTGATGGGTGTCGGCGGCATCGGCATCAACTCCGTGCAGGGGGCCAAGCACGCCGGCGCCACCCGGATCATCGCCGTCGACCCCACGCCGTTCAAGCGGGAGATGGCCCTCCAGCTCGGCGCCACCGACGCCGTGGAGACCATCCAGCAGGCCGCCGAGCTGGCCCAGGAGCTCACCAACGGCCAGGGGGCCGACAACGTCATCGTCACCATCGGCGTCACCCGCAGCGAGCACATCGGCCAGGCTTTCAACGCCGTCCGCAAGGGCGGCACCGTGGCCGTCGTCGGCCTCGGGCCGATCAGCGACCAGAGCATCCCGATCAGCCCGTTCATCCTCACGCTGTTCCAGAAGCGCATCCAGGGGGTGCTGTACGGGGCGATGTCGCCCAGCAAGGACATGCTCCGCCTCCTCTCGATGTACCAGGCCGGGCAGCTCAAGCTGAAGGAACTGGTCACCCGCACCTACACCCTGGACCAGATCAACGAGGGCTACGCCGACATGCACGCCGGCCGCAACATCCGCGGAGTCATCACGTTTGACTGAATAGGTCCCCTCTCGCTCAGCGAGCTCCCACCCCGTTCACAGGTGGAACGGGCAACCTGAGATCATGGACGGAATGGACGACGAGCGGCCGGTCGGCGCCAGCGAGGAGAAGTCCACCCCGGCGGGCACGCCGCCGTGGAGCGTGCCGTCGCCGTGGGTCGTGCCGGCCCGGGCGATCCCCGCCCCTCCCCCGCCGCCGCCGGCGCCCGTCCGGACGGGTTCGAACCGCCTCACCGCGGCCCTGGTCGTGGCCCTGGTGGTGGCGATGGTCACCGCCGCCTGGGCCGCCATCGACCGGATGGACATCCACCTGTCACGGCCGACCGTCACCGCCGCCCCGGCGCCGAAGTCGGGGACGGGCGCCGCCCGGCCGGGGAGCGGCCGGTTCAACCCCCGGCCGTTCCGCCCGCCCCAGACGAACAGCGCCCCGAACATCGACGTCAACGCCGTGGCGGCCAAGGTCCAGCCGGGGATGGTCGACATCTACACCCAGCTGAGCTCCGGCCTGTCGGGAGCGGGGACGGGCGTCATCCTCACCCCGCAGGGGGAGGTGCTGACCAACAACCACGTCATCGACGGGTCGATTTCGATCGCGGTCGAGTTGCTCGCAACCGGGCAGCGCTACGCCGCCACGGTCGTGGGGACCGTGCCGACCGAGGACCTCGCCGTCCTCCAGATCCAGGGCGTCAACGGCGTCGCGAACTTCCCGACCGTCCCCCTGGGAAAGTCCTCCACGGTCAAGGTCGGTGACCCGATCGTGGCGCTGGGGAACGCCGGCGGTGTCGGCGGGGCACCGCACACCGTCAGCGGCACGGTCCAGGCCCTCAACCAGACGATCACCGCCACCGACATCGACGGCAGCCACCCCGAGACGCTGTCGGGGCTCATCCAGATCGACGCCCCGCTCGAGCCGGGCGACTCCGGCGGCCCGCTGGTGAACAAATCGGGTCAGGTGGTCGGTATCGACACCGCCGCCTCCGCCACCCGCCGGTTCCGCGGCGCCGGCGACTCGGTGGGCTTCGCCATCCCGATCGACCGGGCGCTGAGCCTCGTGGCTCAGATCGACGCCGGCCAGGCCAGTTCCACCGTCCATCTCGGAGTCCCGGGCCAGCTCGGGGTCGTGATGAGCGACCCGGCCCCCGCCATCGCCGGGGGCGCCAACGGCACCGACCCGTCCGCCGCCGGCGTGACCGTGGCCGAGGTCATGCCCGGTTCGCCGGCCGCCAACGCCGGCGTCGTGGCCGGCGACACGCTGACCGACGTCGACGGCCAGCCCGCCACGACGCCCGATGCCGTCTCGGCCCAGATCAAGCAGCACCGTTCGGGCGACAAGATCAACTTCAGCTGGACCGACGGAGCGAACCGCCGCCGCACCGCCACCGTCGTGCTCGCCGCCGGGCCGGCCGACTGACGACGACCCGTCCGATCTCCGATGGCCCCACTCTGATGCCAGACCAGCGGCCGTGGCGACGGACCGTGCGCATCGCGGGCGCCGTCGTCGTGGCGGTGGTGATGGCCGCCGCCCTCCACGACGTCACCAGCGGCTCCGCCCGGCCCCGGATCCAGGCGACGGCGCCGGATCCCCTCACGCCCAGCCCGAGCGCACCGGCGTCGTCGCGCGATCCGTCCGCCTCGCTGCTGGCCGGGCTCATCGTCAGCGACTCCGACGTCGCCCCGACGCTGACCGTGGCCGGTCTGCAGGGCGGCAACGGCCTCACCCAGCCGACGCTCGACCTGTGCAACGGCACGTTCCCCAGCGAGTCCATGCGCACCGCCCGGCTCCAGGTGGCGGCCGTCGATGGGCAGGGGGACACGGCGCTGTCGACCGAAGCCGTCCTGTACTCGAGCGGCGCCGGCACCTCCGCCGCCTTCTCGGAGCTGAAGGCGACGTCCGCCGCCTGCCCGTCCGGTCCCGTCGACAGCCCGGTGGGGCAGCCGACGGTGACGACCCACTTCGCGGCGGCCCCCGACGGCGCCTGGCCCCAGGAGCCGTCGGTCGAACGGCTGGCCTTCGCCTTCGAGACGACGAGCGCCACCGGCGAGACGAGCCACTCCATCGCCGTCTACCTCCGGCGGGGCCGGGTCCTCCTCGGTGTGTACTTCTCGCATCCCGAGTCGTCGACGGCAGTTGTCGAAGGGCACACCGCCATCCCCGAGATCGTCAACGTCTTCGCCACGCGGCTGGCCAAGCTCCCCGTCGCCGCCATCAGCACGACGGCCTGACGGCCCGACCCGGTGGTGCGGAGTCGGCTCAGCAGGCCGAGCGGATGGTCGCCACCTCGTCGAGGCCCGACACCTGGATGACGGAAAAGACGGCGCAGCCGGGGCCGAGGACCAGCTCCATCCCCCGCTCGCCGGCCACCTCGAACAAAAGCCCGACGCCGGCCGAGTCGAGGAACTGGACCTCGGTGAGATCGACGATGACCGGAGCCGACCCCGCGGCGCAGTCGAAAGCCTGCCGGACGGCCGCCAGGTTGTCGGAGCCGATCTCACCCGAGAGGCGCACCGTGGTGCTGCGATCGGCGTTGACATCGACGTGCAGACCGGGTTCCGTCATCATCGTCTGACGCCTTTGCCCGACCGGGGCCTGGTCGAAACTGTCAACCGGGCCGGTGCGCACGGCGGCTGACGCCCGGCGCCAGGTGCGACACCATGGGCGCCCATGGACGACGTCCGCCTCCTGCGATGCCCCGACCGAGCGGCGCTGGCCCGGGAGACGGGCCGGTTCGTCGGCGACGCCCTGGCCGCCCACGCCGGGCGCTTCGTCGCCCTCGCCGTCGGCGACAGCACCCTTCCCCTCTACGGCGCGCTCGACGTCACCGACCCGGCCTGGTCGGACCGATCCATCACCCCGGTCGACGAGCTGGTCCCTCCCCCCGCCGACCCTGCCCAGCGCTTCTCGGCCCGCCTCGCCGCCGCCCTGCCCGTCGAGCTGCGGTCCCGGCTCGTCGCGATCGACGTCGACGGCGACGCGGCCCGCCGGGCGGTGGAGCTCGACGCCCGGCTGGAGGCGGACGGGCTGGCCGTCGTGGTCCTCGGCCTCGGCCCCGACGGTCACATCGCCTTCAACCAGCCGCCGACGTCCTCCGACGCCCCCTCCCGGGTCGTCGACCTCGCCGCCGCCAACCTTTCCCGCCTCGGCCCGGTGTCGCCCGCCCGCCGCGCCCTCACCCTGGGCGTGGCCACGATCCTGGCCGCCGGCTCCGTGCTGGTCGTGGCCGGCGGCGCCGGCAAGGCGCAGGCCCTCGACCACCTCCTGACCGGCCCCGAGGACCCGGCCTGGCCCGTGACCTGGCTCCGCCGCCACGCCCGCCTGACCGTCGCCACGATCGTGTAAACGGGGCCGGGAGGGGTAAGTCGCACTCGTGGACAGCGACGTGCGACGACGA
>JAUZEX010000881.1 GCA_030838815.1 Actinomycetota bacterium | reverse complement strand
GCGTGGAGGTCGCGGTCGGCGACTGGGTGGCCATCGCTCCCGGCCCGGCGACCGGGGACCGGCCGCGGATCATGGCCGTCCTGCCTCGCCGGTGCGTGTTCCGGAGAGCGGCCGACCGGCGCGGTGCGCTGCAGCAGGTCGTGGCGGCCAACATCGACACCCTGTTGTTGTGTGACGCCCTCGACGGACGTCTCAGCCTGCGGCACCTGGAGCGCTACCTGGCCCTGGCGTGGCAGAGCGGCGCCACGCCCGTCGTCCTGATCACCAAGTCCGACGCAGTTCCGGCGGCGGTGGTGGCCGAGGCGGTCAAGGCGGTCAAGGCGGTGGCCGGCGGCGTCAGCGTTGTCGTCATCAGCTCGGCCAACGGTGAGGGCATAGCCGATCTGGCGCCCTACCTGGTGCCCGGGCGGACGGTCGCGCTGCTGGGCCTCTCAGGGGCCGGGAAGTCGACCCTGGTGAACCTGCTGGCGGGGGCCGACATCTCGGCCACCGGCGCCGTGCGCAGCGATGGCAAGGGAAGGCACACGACAACGCATCGCGAGCTGGTCGTCCTTCCCGGAGGCGGGCTCCTGATCGACACTCCGGGGATGCGGGCCCTGTCGGTCGTGGGCGCGGGGGACGGGGTGGAGCAGGCCTTCCAGGACCTCGAAGTACTGGCCCGGGGCTGCGAATACACCAACTGCGCCCATGGAGGGGAGCAGCGGTGTGCGGTGACGGCGGCGGTGTCCGACGGTCGCCTGACGCGTGCCCGCTTGGAAAGCTGGCTGCGGTTGAGGGCCGAGCCTCTGGCTTCGGACTATGCAGCGGCCCGTCGCGTCGTCGAGGACCGCAAGCGGCGCAAAGCGACGAAGATCGCCGACCGCCGAACCACCCGGCCGTAGCGCCGGCGGGCTCAGAGACCAGTCAGGTCAAAGATCGACCAGGACGAGGGCGCCGGCGCCGTTGTAGGCCACGGCGGTTCGTCCGGTGGCGATCCGGTCCGCGGCGGCGCCGATCAACTCGGCTCGCCAGCCCTGGCGGAGGCGGAGATCAGGTTCATTCTGGAGCAACGCCTCGATGTCGCGCCGGGTGGCGAGGAGGGCGGGATCGATCGAGAGGTCGCGGGCGTGCTGCTGAACCCAGGCCGCGATCAGCCCGGTCAGCCCCTGGAGGTGGGGAGGGAGGCCGTCCGGGGGAAGCCGGATGTCTTCGGATGGCAGGTCGGCGCCTCGGGCGGCGGCCGCGATCAATTCGCCCACTGCGGCCGGAGAGAGTTTGCGGGGGTCGAACAGTCGCGATTTCGGTATGTCGGCGGCGGAACGGGGCGGTCGCTCGGCGAGGGCGACGATCGCCTCGTCGGGCAGGATGTTGCGGGCCGGACGGTCGGCCACCCTCGCCGCCAGCTCGCGCCAGGCCGCCAGTTCCTGAGCACGACCCCGGGCCAGGGCCTTCAGTTGGCCGGAGCCTTTCAGACGCCACCAGGCGGTGGCGGGGTCGGAGGACCGGGGGGTGCCGAGACGCTCGCACTCCTCGTTGGCCCATTCGAGGCGCCCGAGGTCGGCCAGCCGGGTTTCGAGGACGGTCCGTAGCTCCAGGAGATGAGCGACATCCGCCTCGGCGTAGGCGATCTGCTCCGCGGCGAGCGGCCGCTGGAACCAGTCGCTCAGCTGCGGGCTCTTGTCCATCCTGCGGCCCAGGAACACCGCCACGAGCGTGGCCAGCGAGGCCGAGCCGTACCCCAGGAAGCCGGCGGCGATCTGCGTGTCGAAGACCCGGGACGGGCGGGCCCCACAGGCCCGGTTCATGATCTCGAGGTCCTGCCCGCCGGCGTGGGTGACGGCGACGCCGGGCCCGGCGACCAGCTGCTGGAGGTATCGGAGGTCGACCGCCATCGCATCGATCACGGCCACCCGCCCCGGAACCGCCAGCTGGATCACCGCCAGCCTCGGGTAGTACCGGCCCTCGCTATGGAACTCCGTGTCGAGGGCGTAGGCGTCGGCCCGGGCGAATTCGGTGACGAGCTGATCGAGGTCGGTGGTGTTGGCGATGAGCATCGGCTCCTGTCTAGCCGCCCTCACGGCCGAGGGCGGGCCAGGATCAGCCGGGGACGGTGAAGACCGTGAACATGTGCTTGCCCGAGGCATGGGACGGGCCGCCGCCCCGGTCGGACAGGAAGCAGGCGATGCTGTACGTCCGTCCGGCCTGGAGCGTGAGCTGGAAGGTCTCGGCCGATTTCGGGCCGAGCGGTTCGGCAAAGGCCACGTCGGCCGGTTCCGGGGTCCCATCCGGCGCCGGCGCGAGGGGGTTGGCGCCGACCAGGGCCTCGAGCGCCTTGCGCCCCGCGTCGGCATCGACCCCGGCCGGGAACTCGCCGATGGAGGCGAAGTGGGGCTGGGCCCCGTCGTTGCGGAACACGAAGGTGCGGGGTCCGGCGCCGAAGGGCGGCAGCTTGAAGGCGTAGTCCGAGGCCACGATGGTGCCGTCGCCGCCCGGGAGAGCCGCCCCGCCGTCGCCCCTCACGGTGAGCGGGGCGTACATCCCTTTGGTGTAGAGCTCCGGCGCATTCGCTCCGGGGGGGATCAGCTTGGCGTTGAGGCTGTCGAAATCGGTCAGCGTGCAGACGATGGCGTACTTACCGGGCGGGAGGGTCAGACTCGCCTTGGACTCGGTTCCCTTGCTGAGCGTGCCGATGCCGCCGTAGAAGTCGAGGAAGTCGGGAATCGGCTGTCCCCTGGTGTTGACGAAGGCATCGAGAGCCTGGACGACCTTCGGCTGCGGCGTGTCCCCGACCTTCACGATGAGGGCCTCGTGGCGTTCCCGTCCGGCATTCCTCAACGTGAGGTTGACGACGCCGCCGGTGACCAGTCGGGGGGCGTCGAAGGCGTACTCGGTGGCCGTCACGGTGATGTCCGGGCCGGCGGGGGTGGCATCGGCCGGCGGTTCGGGCGACGGTGTCGTCGACGTGGTCGTGAGGAGGTCAGGGGCGGTGACGGGGACCGTGGTCGGGGCGGTCTTCCCGTCGGCGCGACTCTGGGCGTTGTCCCTGCCTCCGCTGCACGAACCGAGGACCAGGACGAGGCAGGCCAGCCAGGCCGGCGTCCGTTTCATGTCGGGGCGCATCCCTTCTCCCAAAAGGGAGGAAGGTAACCCGGCGGACGGACGCGATCCCGGCTCCGGCCCGACAGTTTCACACGGCGTTCTTCTTCATTCGGCCCGGTTGACCAGCCGGGCCAGCGTCGCCTGCATGTCGGCCGTGGTGAGATCGAGCATCCACACGCCGTCCCGCCAATGGCGGAAGCCCACCGTCGACCACACGCGGCCCAGGGCCTCGACGGCCCGGGCTCGATCCGCCGGCTCGTCGGACGTCTCCTCGAACGGGGCCGGATAACAAGCCGCGAGATGACACCCGCGCCCAAGCCGTCCGATGGCGGCGGCGGCGACGATGGAACCCAGCCCGCGGCCGCGGTGGTCGGGGTCCAGCCACACCCGATCGAGCAGCAGGATGTGTCCCGTCTGCCCCGGGTCGTCGCCGACACCGGCGGAAACGGGCGACGCCTCGGCGCGGGTCTCGACATCGATCCAGGTGCCCGAGGCATGGTCGGCAAGCTCGCCGATGTCCCGGCCCGGTTCCAGGCTGAACACCAGGACGTGGGCATACCCGATCTCCACCGGAACCGCGCCCGCTGCGATGCGGTCGAGGAGCACGGAGACGGTCCATCGCTCGACGGGGCGGGAGGCCGGGTCGGCGGCGAGCGGGATCCGCTCCTCGAGGCGATACATCAAGACCAGTTCGCCCGACACGGACGCCCGGCGTGTCCTGTTCTGTTCTATTTCTCAGATCCTACCGTGGACGACCGCGGCTAAGATTCGAAATGAGAATCACTCGCAAATTAAGGTGCCGCTCACGGACGAGTGGAGACGGGTGGCGTGATGCGGATGCGTCGTTGGCGGGTGGGACTCGGGGTGCTGGCCGCCCTGGTCGGGTGCGCGCTGTCGGGCGGGCCAGCGGCGGGGGCGGCGTCGGGGAAGGTCTCGGTCGTGGCGGCCGAGGACTTCTGGGGCAGCATCGCCCGCCAGGTGGGTGGCGAGCACGCCGACGTGACCAGCATCATCTCCGATCCCGGCACCGATCCCCACGACTACGAGGCCAAGCCGTCGGACGGGGCGGCGCTGGCATCGGCCCAGGTCGCCATCGTGAACGGCATCGGGTACGACGGGTGGACGTCGAAGCTGCTGGCGGCGAACCCCTCGTCGAGCCGCAGGACCGTGAACGCCGGCGACGTCGTCGGGGTGAAGGACGGGGGGAACCCGCACCAGTGGTACTCGCCCCGCAGCGTGAACGCCGTGATCGACGCCGTCACCGACGACCTCAAGCAGATTGATCCGGCCGACGCCGCCTACTTCGACACCCAACGCCAGGCGTACCGGAGAGACGGACTCAAGCGGTACAACGACCTCCGGGCCCAGATCAAGGCGCGGTACGCGGGGACGCCGGTCGGGGCCTCGGAGAGCATCTTCGCCCCGCTGGCCGACGACCTGGGCTTGAATCTGCTCACTCCGCAGTCGTTCCTGGCCGCCGTCTCCGAAGGCAACGATCCGACCGCCCGTGACAAGTCCACCGTCGACACGCAGATCGCCGGGAAGCAGATCAAGGTGTTCGTCTACAACTCGCAGAACGCGACGCCCGATGTGACGGCCCTGGTGGCCAAGGCCGGGAAGGCCGGAATCCCCGTCACCACCGTGACCGAGACGCTCACGCCCA
>JAUZEX010000867.1 GCA_030838815.1 Actinomycetota bacterium | reverse complement strand
CCACCAGCAGCTCGGGCACGTCACCGGCGCCGAGCTCCCGCAGCACGGAGCGGACCGCCTCGATCTGGAGGTCAGCCTCCGGCGACGAGGCGTCGACGACGTGGATCAGCAGCGTGGCGTCGACGACCTCCTCCAGCGTGGACCGGAACGCCTCCACCAGCTGGTGGGGCAGCTTGCGGACGAACCCCACGGTGTCGGACATGAGCACCGTCTCCCCGCCCGGCAGGGCCAGGCGCCGGATGGTGGCGTCGAGGGTGGAGAAGAGCCGGTCCTCGACCAGCACCCCGGCCCCGGTCAGCCGGTTGAGGAGTGTCGACTTGCCGGCGTTGGTGTAGCCGACGAGCGCCACCAGCGGATGCTCGTTGCGGCGGCGGGCCTTGCGCTGCGTGTCCCGCACCCGGGCCACCCCGGCCATGTCGCGCTCCAGCTTGGCGATCCGCCGCTGGATGCGCCGCCGGTCGACCTCGAGCTGCGTCTCGCCGGGGCCCCGGGTCCCGATGATGGAGCCCCCCCGGGCACCCTGCTGGCTCATCTCCACACCCCGGCCCCGGAGGCGGGGCAGGCGGTAGCGGAGCTGGGCCAGCTCGACCTGGAGCATGCCGGCCTGGCTGTGGGCGTGCTGGGCGAAGATGTCGAGGATCAGCGCCACCCGGTCGACGACGTCGACCTTGAACAACTTCTCCAGGTTGCGCTGCTGGGCCGGCGACAGCTCCTCGTCGAAGATGACGACGTCGAGGTCGAGCATCTCGACGAGTTCCCGGAGCTCCTCGGCCTTGCCCTTCCCGATGAACGTCGCCGGGTCCGGGGTGTCGCGGCGCTGCACGGCCAGCTCGACCGGCTCGGCGCCGGCCGTGTCGGTGAGGAGCGCCAGTTCGGCCAGCGACGACTCCGCCGCGTCAAGGCTGACATCGCCCCCGCCCACGAGCAGGGCGCGCTGGCGGACGACGCCGAGGTCGACCTCGGTGGCAGTGAGCCGGCGGCGCTGGCGGCCCGCGTATCCGTCGGGCCGGTTGGGATCGGTACTCATAGGACTCCCCCCGCCAACGGGACCGTATCGGCCAGACGGTCGAGGTCGACGTCGACATCGAAGACGTGGGCCACCGCGCCTCCGAGGCGCACGTTCATGCTCTCCCCCAGCCCGTTGGGCTGGAGGTCGACGACCAGGTCGCCGCCCGGAACGGCCACCGTCATCCGGGCCGGCGCCAGGCCCCGCCGGTGGGCGACAGCGGCCGCGGCACAGGCCCCCGACCCGCAGGAGGCCGTCTCGCCCACTCCCCGCTCCCAGATCCTCATCCGCAGGCCCGACGCGGTCGGTACGACCATCTCGACATTGGTGCGGTTGGGGAAGCGGGGGTCGTGCTCCAGCACCGGGCCGTGGCGGTCGAGGGGCACGGCGTCGGGGTCGTCGACGAAGACGACGAAATGGGGGTTGCCGACTCCGGCGGCGTCGCCCCGGTAGTGGACGCCGTCGACCGTGGCCTCGAGATCGAACGAACTGTCGGCCGTGACGGGGATCATCTCCGGGGTGAACATCACCAGGCCCATGTCGGCCTCGGCGTAGTCGACCTCGTCGTCGCCCGGCCGGCGGCGCAGCGTCATGGCCCGCCGGCCGGCGGCGGTGTCGACCACCAGCCGGTCGGCCGCACCGAGGCCGAGCTTGGCCGCCACGTTGGCCAGGCAGCGCAGCCCGTTGCCGCTGATCTCGGCCAGGCCGCCGTCGGCGTTGGTGAGCTCCATCTCGCAGTCGGCCCCGTCGCTCCCCCCGAGGAGGCGGATGAGCCCGTCGGCGCCGACGCCCCGACGCCGGTCGCAGAGCGCGGCCCGCAGGCTCGGAGCCAGCCGGTTGCGGCCCCGGGAGCCGTAGCGCGCTTCGAGATCGATCAGCACGAGGAAGTCATTCCCGGTGGCGTGGAGTTTCGAGAAGTTGAGCGTTGTCACACATCTCCCATGACGGATGGTCGGTTCCACGTTGCCAGAACAGCGTGAAGGGTGGCGACTGAATTCCCGTCGCAGCCGATCCAGGCGATGCGCCGGTCCCGCCGGAACCACACCCGCTGGCGGCGGGCCAGCTGCCGGGTGCGATCAGCGATGCGCCGCCGGGCGTAGGCCAGGGACCAGGTCCCGTCGAGGTAGGTCAGGATCTCCTTGTACCCGATCGCCTCCCGGGCCGTCACCGACAGGCCGCCGGCGTCGGCGCCGGCCAGGCGGGCCACCTCGTCCACGAACCCCGCCTCGATCATGGCGCCGATGCGCTCCTCGATCCGGCGGGCCCCGACGGGGCGGGGGATCCACAGCCCGACCGTCCGCACCGGCAGCTGGTGGCCATGGACCTGCAGTACCCCGGGCCCGAAGGAGGAGAACGGCCGGCCGGTCTGTTGGATGACTTCCAGCGCCCGGACGATGCGACGGGCGTTGTCGGGCAGGATCCGGGCCGCCGCCACAGGGTCGAGGGCCTGGAGCTCCTCCATCAGCCGGGCCAGACCGCCTTCCTGCCCAGCCTGCGCTTCCAGCTCTGTCCGGAGGACGTCATCGCCGGGCGGGAGGGCATACCCGTCGACGACGGAATGGAAGTAGAGCCCGGTGCCACCGACCAGGAGGGCCCGATGCCCCCGGCTCTCGATGCCGGCGATGACGGCCGCCGCCTCGGCCTGGAAACGGGCGACGGAAAAATACTCCCCCGGATCGGCCAGGTCGATCAGGTGGTGCGGGACGGCGGCCTGCTCGGCGGCGGTCGGCTTGGCCGTGCCGATGTCCATGCCCCGGTACACCTGCATGGAGTCGACCGAGACGATCTCGACGTCGCCGAGGACCTCGGCGGCGGCGAGGGCCAGCGTCGACTTCCCCGACGCGGTGGGCCCGACCACGGCCAGGTGCTGTGTCTTCGGGGGGCAGTCCCGCTCCCCCGGAATGGTCGGCGCGGACGCCGCCGTCACAGAGCCTGGACCGGGATCCGTCGGCGTCGCAGCGGATCGGCGGTCTTGCGGACGAAGGAGCCGCGCAGGAAATGCGGCGCGGCCGAGTCGACCGTCACCTCGGCGAACGCCCCCGGGCCCAGCCCGTCCGCCCGGAAGTGGACCAGCTTGTTCTGGCGCGTCCGCCCGGTGGTCATGGCCGCGTTCTTCTTGGACGGGCCCTCCACCAGGACCTCTTCCCGCTGGCCGACGCGGGCCTCATGGCGGGCGAGGGCCGACCGCTCCACCACCGCCGTGAGGCGCCGCATCCGGTCGGCGGTGACCTCGGAGGGGATGAAGTCGTCGACCCAGGCCGCGGCCTCCGTCCCGGGCCGGGGCGAGAACACGAACGTGTAGGCGGCGTCGTAGCCCGCCTCCTCGACGACGGCCAGGGTGGCGGCGAAGTCGTCCTCCGTCTCGCCCGGGAAGCCGACGATGAGGTCGGTGGTGACGGCCAGGTCCGGGATCGCCGCCCGGGCGGCCCGGAGCCGTTCCAGGTAGCGCTCGGCCGTGTAGCCCCGGTGCATCCGGGCCAGCGTGCGGTCGCTCCCGGCCTGGAGGGGGAGATGGAGGTGCTCGCAGACCGACCCGCACTCCGCCATGGCGGCGATGGTCTCGGGCCGGAGATCCTTCGGATGGGGTGAGGTGAACCGGACGCGGCGGAGTCCGGGGATGACGTCCACCGCCCGCAGCAGGTCGGCGAAGCGGGGTTTGTACTGGCCGGCGCCGAGGTCGCGCCCATAGGAGTTCACGTTCTGCCCCAGCAGCGTGATCTCGCTGACGCCGTCGGCGGCCAGCTCCTCGACCTCCCGGACGATGTCGCCGAGGCGCCGGCTCTGCTCCCGGCCCCGGACGGCGGGGACGATGCAGAAGGCGCAGGTGTTGTCGCAGCCAATCTGGATCGTGACCCAGGCGGCGTGGTCGACGTCGCGGCGGGCCGGCAGGGCGGAGGGAAACGCTTCGCTCTCCTCCAGGATCTCCATGATCGGCCCCTCCAGGCGGGCCCGCTCCAGGAGATCGACGGCATGAGCCAGGTTGTGGGTGCCGAACACCACGTCGACGTGACCGGCCCGCTGCTGGATGAGCTCCCGGTCCTTCTGGGCCAGGCAGCCGCCGACGGCGATCTGCACCTCAGGTCGCCGCCGCTTGAGGGCCTTCAGGTCGCCGAGATGCCCGTAGAACTTGTTGTCGGCGTTCTCCCGGACGCAGCACGTGTTGAGCACGACGAGGTCGGCCTCGTCGGCGGAAGCGGCCGGCTCCATCCCCTGGGCCGAGAACAACCCCGCGAGGCGCTCCGAATCGTGCTCGTTCATCTGGCACCCGAACGTTCTGATGTAAAAAGCGCGCCCGGCCATGGCCCTCCAGTCTACGGACGGGTTCCTACCGACGAGGATGGACCGCCGAAAGCCGATCTCCGGGCGGTCGCGGCATGCGGCCGCGCTGCCCCCACACCCGGCTCCGGCCCCGGTCGGTTTAGCCTCGCCGCCATGACTCAGGGAACCGGAGCGGCCCTCCCCGACGGCGTGAGCATGACGGCGCTCGGTGTGGCCTGGGTGCGGGCGGCCGAGTCGCAGCGAGCGGACCGGCTCTTCGATGACCCTCTCGCCGCCCGGTTCGTGGAGGCGTCAGGCTGGGACCCACCGGACCTCGCCGGCATCCCCCGGGACGAGGTCAGCCGGGCGCTCCTCGTGCTGGCCCAGTCGGTCGTCGTCCGGACCCGGT
The DNA here is from genome assembly GCA_030838815.1 of Actinomycetota bacterium. Lineage (GTDB taxonomy): Bacteria > Actinomycetota > Acidimicrobiia > IMCC26256 > BP-133 > BP-133. The sequence continues at coordinate 4,438 of JAUZEX010000867.1, read as the reverse complement.
TCCTCGACGACCTCCTCGCCGACGCCTGGGCCGGTGGCTGCCGCCAGGTCGTGATCCTCGGCGCCGGTCTCGACGCCCGGGCCTTCCGGCTGCCCTGGCCGTCGGGGAGCCGGTGCTTCGAACTCGACCTTCCGCCCGTCCTGGATTTCAAGCAGCAAGCGCTGGACGACAGCGGGGTCACCCCGGCCTGCGATCGGATCGTCGTGCCGTCGGACCTCCTGGCCGACTGGCCGGGGCTGCTCCTGGAGGCGGGCTTCCACCCGGACGAACCGGCTGTCTGGATCGCCGAGGGCCTCCTGATCTACTTCTCCGAAGCCGAGAACGACCGCCTCGTGGCTCAGGTCGGCACCCTCTCGACCCCGGGGGACCGCTTCGCCATCACCTTCAGCCGCCCCGGCAGAGCCGCTGGAACGACCGCCGGCGCCGACCTCGCCTCTGACCCCGGGTCGGTCGCCCGGGCCGGGGCGCTGAGCGGGGTGGGGCTGCTCCGCGACCCCGGGGCGGTGATGGCCCTCTGGCGCTGGGCGGGCCCGGCCGACCCGGCCACCTGGCTCGCGGGTCACGGCTGGGACGCCGACGTCTTCGACCGGGAGGAACGGGCGAAGGCCTACGGCCGCCCTCTCGACCTCGCCGAGGACGCGTCCGCCGCCACCCGGACCGTTCTCATCGACGCCCGCCGGTCGTGACCACCGGGGCCGCGAACCGGCCCCGGACACGACGAAGCGCCCCCGCAGGGGCGCTTCGGACACACGCTGGCAGAGCGCAGGGCCCTGCCGCTGGTCTAGGCGTTCAGACGGGAGAGGTCGACCGGGACGGTCTCGCCCGGCGTGCCGACCCGACCGCGGGAGCGGACCCGGTCCTCGATGGAGAGGCGGATGGCCGTGCGGCCCTCACCCTGGATCTCCACGTCGGCGAACGTCGGGATGCAGACGAGATCGATCCCCGAAGGCGCTACGTAGCCCCGAGCGATGGCGACGGCCTTGATCGCCTGGTTGAGGGCGCCGGCGCCGATCACCTGGACCTCGACACTGCCCATCTGGCGGACGACGCCAGCAAGTGCCCCGGCCACCGAGTTGGGGTTGGACCGGGAGGACACTTTCAGGACTTCCATGGCCGTGCCTTCCTGTGGGGAAACGGAGTGGTGCGTCTCTTCTGCACGATACGTCGGTTTCCTGCCAAAAACATCTCGCCGCCGTACCGTTTGCCCGAATCTCTGTCAAGACTACTTGCGTTGCGTCCTCCGTCAACCCCTCTGCGTCAACCTCACGACGCAGATAACACAAGGTTCACATTGGGCGTTACCCAATAGTAACCCCACGGAACGGGGTCCGTGGCTATGACACCGCCACGGACCCCTCTTACCCACGCTGCTGTGATGGCAATCCCGGTCACGCCTCGGCGTCGGCGCCCTCCGGTTCGGGCTCGGCGTCGGCCGTCCCGGCCCCGATCCCGGCCATGCGCATCACCTTGTCGGTGATCTCCACCATCAGCTCCGGGCTGTCGGCCAGGAACTCCTTGGCCTTCTCCCGGCCCTGGCCAAGCTGCTCGCCCTCGTACGTGTACCAGGCACCCGACTTCTTCACGAGCCCGAGGTCGACGCCCAGGTCGATGACCGATCCCTCCCGGCTGATGCCCTTGCCGTACATGATGTCGAACTCGGCCTGCTTGAACGGCGGGGCGCACTTGTTCTTCACGACCTTCACCCGGGTGCGGTTGCCGACTACCTCGGCACCGTCCTTCAGGCTCTCGATCCGGCGGATGTCGAGCCGGACCGAGGCGTAGAACTTGAGGGCCCGGCCGCCCGGAGTGGTCTCCGGCGAGCCGAACATGACGCCGATCTTCTCCCGCAGCTGGTTGATGAAGATGGCGATCGTCTGCGACCGGGCGAGGTTGCCGGTGAGCTTGCGCAGCGCCTGGCTCATCAGGCGGGCCTGGAGACCGACGTGGGTGTCTCCCATCTCGCCCTCGATCTCGGCCCGGGGCACCAGGGCGGCCACCGAGTCGATCACGATGACATCGAGCGAGCCCGACCGGATCAGCATGTCGGCGATCTCGAGCCCCTGCTCCCCGGTGTCAGGTTGGGAGATGAGCAGCTCGTCGATGTTGACCCCGATGGCCCGGGCGTACACCGGGTCCATCGCGTGTTCGGCGTCGATGTAGGCGCAGGTGCCGCCGTTGCGCTGGGCCTCGGCCACCACGTGCGTGGCCAGCGTCGACTTGCCCGACGACTCCGGCCCGTAGATCTCCACGATCCGGCCCCGGGGCAGCCCACCGACCCCGAGGGCCACGTCGAGGGCCAGCGCCCCCGTGGGTACCACCTCGATATTCATGTGGGCGTTCTCGCCCAGACGCATGATCGAGCCCTTGCCGAACTGCTTCTCGATCTGGCCGAGTGCCATCTCGAGGGCCTTGTCACGCTCCACTGGAACCCCTCCTGGGTTGTCGTTGCGTCGGCTGGGGGAAGTCGCCAGGGGCAGCGTACCTGTGGGGTGTGACACTGACGACAACCGTGGAATTCCACGCCTGTCAGAAAGACTAAGCCGAACGCCCGTTCGTATCAAGCATTCGCAGTGAAAACCGCTCCAGCACTGAGTACGTCGGGCCCTGCGCCGACAGCCGGCTCTGGTAGAGCAGGACCTCGCCGACCGTGAAGGCCTCCCCCACCGGTTCCGGTCCGAGGGCCGCGAGGACGGGTCCGGCGTCGCCCGGGACCTTCAGCCGGGCCAGGGTGAGATGGGGGTGAAGGACCCGGTCGGCTTCGTAGCCGAGCGGCGCGAGGGCGGCCGAGACGGCGCCCGCCAGCCCCACGAGATCGTCACCCCCGGCCGCGGCACCGATCCACACCACCCGGGCCCGCCCTGGCTTCGGGAAGGCGCCGGCCCCACCGAGCCGGAAGGAAAAGGCGGCCCGCTCCCCCACCGCCGACGCCAGGCCGTCGACCAATGGCGCCAGCCGGGTCAGCGGTCCCAGGAACTGCAGGGTGAGGTGGTAACGCTCCCGCTCCTCCCAGCGGAGCCCGTCCCCCGCCGCCCGGCCCGAGGCCACGACCACCGCCACGGCGTCGAGGACGTCGTCGGGCGGACGCACCGCCACGAACGCCCGCCCGACCTCCGGACGCTCCGGTCCGGGCGGCCGCTCCCCCTGGTTCAGAGGACGCCGCTGCCGGGGCGGTCGAGAAGGCGGAGCCGGGCCAGGTTGAGCAGCGAGATGGTGGAGAACTGCCGGATGCGCAGCCGGTCGCCGGGGAGGCGGGTGTGGACAGCCTCGGGCTCCCGCCCGGGCATCGCCAGCCCGAAGTACACCGTCCCGACCGGTTGGCCCTCCTGCTCGGTCGGGCCGGCCACGCCGGTCACGCCCAGTCCGACGTCGGCGCCCAGCACCCGGCGGGCCCCCTCCGCCATCTGGATGGCACACTCGGCGCTGACCACCTGTTCGGCGGTGACGCCCAGGAGCGACCGCTTCACCTCGGTGGCGTAGGACACGATCGAGCCCCGGAAGATCTCGCTCGAGCCCGGGGCATCGGAGATCCGGGACCCCACGAGGCCGCCGGTGAGCGACTCGGCCAGGCCCAGCGTCCACCCCCGGGCCCGGAGCAGGTCGCTCACCACCGACTCCATGGTCTCGTCGTCGACGGCGAACACGATGTCTCCGAGGAGATCCCGCAGGATCGCCTCCTCGGCCCCGATCAGCGCCTGGGCCTCGTCGCCCGTCGCCGCCTTGGCCGAGATCCGGACCACGAGGCCCTCGATCCCCCGGGCCAGGAAGGCGATCGTGGGGTTGGTCTGGGTGTCGACCCGGCCCGCGATCCGCTCCGCCAGCCCCGACTCCGACATCCCCCAGGTCTTGAGACTCCGGGAGAGGATCGTCCCCCGCTCCCCCGACCGCTCCAGCAGATGGGGCACGACGGCCGAGGCCACCATGTGCTGCATCTCGTGCGGCACTCCCGGGACGGCGTACACGATCTTGTCGCCGACCGGGCACAGCAGCCCCGGAGCCGTGCCGTTGGGGTTGGGGATCGGCTCGCCGCCCTTCGGGACGTCGGCCTGGCGGAGGTTGCTGGCCGGCATGGCCCGCCCCCGCGACATGAACATCTCCCGGATGGCGTCGGCCAGGTCGTCGCGCCGCTCCAGCGCCGTCCCCATCACCTCGGCGATCGCCTCCCGGGTGATGTCGTCCTGGGTGGGCCCGAGCCCGCCGCAGACGATGACGGCGTCGGCGTCGGCCAGGAGCCCCCGGAGCTGCTCCACCACGCGGGCCTGGTTGTCGCCCACCTGCACGTGGAGGTAGCTGTCGATCCCGGCCGCGGCGAGCTGCTCGCCGATCCAGGCGCTGTTGGTGTCGACGATCTGGCCGAGGAGGAGCTCCGTCCCCACGGCGAGGACGTCACACCTCATACGCCGGACCTCATATGACGGGCCGGCCGGCGCGCTGGGCGGCC
>JAUZEX010000776.1 GCA_030838815.1 Actinomycetota bacterium | reverse complement strand
CCAGGCGCCGCCCTGCTTGCCATCGTGGGCGAACGGGTCGACGTACAGCAGGCCGCGACACTCGCCGTTGTCGTCACCCACGGCCCAGACGATCCCGTCCGGATCAGGAGTCGGAAGGTCCGGGCGGGGCTGGAAGGTCAGGCCGTAGAGGGCGTTGGCCACGGCGAATAGCCCGTCTTCGACCACGCGGTCGAGGACGAATAACTGCTGCAGGGCCGCCTCGTCGACGGCCCGGCAGGCCCTGCGCTCCCGGGCGGCGTAGTACGGCCAGTCCCACGGTTCGAGCCGCCCGGCGTGACCGTCGGCGTGGAGGGCTCCGGTGTGCCGCTCCGCCTCGACCCGGGCGGCGCGGGCGGCGGCGGCGCCGACGGTGGTGAGCAGATCGACGACGGCCTCGACCGACCCGGCGGTCTGGGCCGCGATGGCGTACTCGGCGTGGGACCCGAAGCCGAGCAGGCCGGCCCGTTCGGCCCGCAGGGCGGCGATCTCGGCCACCGTGGCCCGGTTGTCGAACTCGCCGCCGCGCCGGCCGCGGGCGACCGACGCCCGCCAGAGCCGTTCCCGGAGCGCCCGGTCGTGGAGGTGCTGCAGGGCGGGCTGAGCCGTTGGCAGGGACAGCTTGAGCAGGAAGCCGTCGTGGTCGGCGGCCCGGGCCGCGGCGTCGACCATCGGCTGGGGCAGCCCGTCGAGTTCCGCCGCCGTCTCCACCCGGACCGCGAGCGCCGCCGTCTCCTCGTGCACGTTGCGCCGGAATCGGGCCGCCAGCGCCGCCAGCCGCTCGTTGATCTCCCGCAACCGAGCCTGATCGGCGGCGTCCAGCATGGCTCCGGAGCGGACGACGTCGCGGTGGTAACGGTCGAGCACGCAGCCCTGTTCGGCGTCGAGGCCGAGCTTGTGGCGACGGGCGGCGAGGTCGGCGATCCGGGCGAAGAGCCGCCGGTCGAGCTGGACGGCGTCGCGGTGGGCGGCGAGGCGGGGCAGCATCTCGGCCTCCAGCGCCCGGACGGTCGGGCTCGACCGCGAGCCCGACGCGTCGGAAAGGAGCCGCTCGGCGAGGTGCAGCCGGCCCCCGGCCCGCTCGAGGGCATCGATCGTGTCGGCGAACGTGGGGGGCCACGGCCCGGCGGCGATCGCCTCGATCTCGGCCCGGTGCTCCGCCATTCCCGCCTCGAGCTCCGGCCCGAGGTCGACGCCGAAGTCCGGCAGCCGCAGCTCGGTCGTCATAGGCCGTCAGCGTATGCGTCCGGTGTGCTCAGGACGGGCCGGCGATGACGCGCACCGGCAGGTGGCGGTACCCCTTCAGCGTGTTGTTGGGCTTGGGGACGGGGTCGGCGGCCAGGTCGAGGTGGCGGGCCCGGCGGGCGAGGGCGGCGAGGACGAGCTCGCCTTCGAGACGGGAGATGAACTGGCCGACACAGACGTGGATCCCGGCGCCGAAGGCGAGGTGGCCAGGGGTGCGGCGGCGGATGTCGTAACGGGCGGCATCGTCGCCCCAGCGCCGCGGGTCCCGGTTGGCGGAACCCATGAACAGCAGGACCTTGGCGCCGCTCGGGATCACCGTGCCGTCCACGTCGACGGAACGGGTCGTGGTCCGGAAGAAGGTCTGAACGGGCGCTTCGTAGCGCAGCGATTCCTCGAAGGCCGCCCTGGCCAACCCGGGGTCGGCGTGGAGGAGGGCGTACTGCTCGGGGTTCGTGGCCAGGCAGAAGACGGCGTTCCCCAACCCGAAGATGGTGGTGTCGAGGCCGGCGGACAGGAGGGAGCGCACCAGGAGCGGAGCCTGGTCGGCGGTGATGTCGTCCCGGTCGACCGCCTCCCAGATCTGGGCGCCGAGGCCACCGGGAGCGAGCGCGTCCCGCTGGCAGGCGGCGGTGATCCATTCGAGCACCGGGGCGGCCTCAGCGAAGGCGGCCTCGAACAGCGGGTTGCGGGGGCCGAAGGCGTTGAACACCATGCCGGCGTAGCGCAGCAGGTGGTCGCGCCCCTCCTCCGGCAGCCCGACGGCGTCGGCGAAGACCCGGATCGGGTAGACCTCGGCAAGGTCGGCCACGGCGTCGAACTCCCCGCGGGCCACCAGCTCCTCGCCCAACTCCTCGGCTGCCGCCTCGAACACGGCCCGGAGGCTCTGGACGGTCTTCGGGGTCATGAGGTGCAGCACCGGCTTGCGCACCGCGGTATGGGCGGGCGGATCAGCCTCCAGGAGCAGGCTCGGGGGCCGCCACGCCGGCTCTTTGCGAAAGTCGGCCAGGCCGACACCCGCCGCCGACGAGAAGGTCTCCCAATCGGAGAGGGCGTTGGCCACCTCGGCATGGCGGGCCATAGCCCAGACGCCGTACCGGGCCAGGAAAACGACCGGCCCGGCGTCCCGCATCCGCCGGTGGAACGGATAGGGGTCGACCAGTACCTCGGGGTCAAAGGGATCGTCGTCGAGGACCGGGGCCTGGGACCGGCTGAGCACGCCGTCAGTGTTGAAGGAGCCCTCCGCCGGTCTCAAGGTTCTTTCCACGATGTGGAAAGGGCGCCGGCCGACGGGGCGCCGAGCGAGCGGGAGATGCCCCGGGCGGCGGCCACCACCGCGGGGACGAGCGGTACCTCGGCGCCAGGGACCGCTGGAACGACGACCGACACGGCCGCCACCACCGCGTCGCCTACGCTCCGTATGGGAGCGGCGACGGCGAGAGCGTCGAGTGTGACGTGGCCGTCGCAGACCACGAACCCCGAGCGGCGGATCCCGGCCAGGACAGAGCGGAGCTGGTCGGGGACGGTGATCGTCCGGGGCGTGAAGGCGGGCAGTGGTCCAGCCAGCGCCTTCCGGCGGACGGGCGGCGGTGCGAAAGCCAGCATCACCTGGCCTCCGCTGGTGGCGTGGGCCGGGAGCCGGCCTCCGACCCGGGACATCACGCCGACCGCCTGGCGGCCGGAGATCCGTTCGATGAAGACGATCTCGAGGCCTTCGAGCACGCAGAGCTGCACGTTCTCGTGGGTGGCCTCATAGAGGTCCTCGAGGACGGGCATGGCGCACTGTCGCAGCCCGAGGGCTCGGGGGGCCAGGGCGCCGAGTTCCCACAGCCGCAGCCCGAGGGCGTAGCGACCGTCGGTGCCGCGCTCGAGTGCCCCCCAGGACACCAGCTCGGTGAGGAGCCGGTGGGTCGTGCTGACCGGGAGCCGGCAGCGGACCGCCAGGTCGGACAGGGTCAGGCGCGCCGCCTCGGCCTCGAAGGCGTCGAGGATCCCGAGGGCCTTCCCGACGGCGGTCACGGCCGCCCCGCCGATTTCCACATCGTGGAATCCATGTTGTCTGGGAGCTACGGCGTCAAGCACCGTACCGATGTGGAGGTGACGCGGACGCAGGTGGCGATCGTCGGTGCCGGACCGGCCGGGCTGGTGCTGGCCCATCTCCTGGCCCTGCGTGGTTTCGACTCCGTCCTCCTTGAGGCTCGGAGCCGCCACCACGTCGAGCACCGCGTCCGGGCCGGGGTCCTGGAACATCCGACGGTGCAGTTGCTGTGCGAAATCGGGGCGGGTGAGCGCCTGCGGCGCGAGGGCCTCGAACACGGCGGCATCTCGCTGCGCTTCGACCGGGCCGACCACCGCATCGACTTCGCCGCCCTCACCGGCCGGTCCATCACGGTCTACGGCCAGCAGGAGGTCGTGAAGGACCTCATCGCCGCCCGCCTGGCCCGCGGTGGAGAGATCTTTTTCGACGTCGACGACGTCCGGCTGAGCGGCATCGACAGCGACGAGCCGGAGGTCGCCTTCACCGATGGCGGCGGGGTGGCCCGCATCCTGCGAGCGGCGGTGGTCGCGGGCTGCGACGGGTTCCACGGTGTCTGTCGGCCGTACGTTCCGCCCGGCGCGCTCCGGGTATTCGAGCGTGACTATCCCTTCGCCTGGCTGGGGATCCTGGCCAAGGCGGCCCCGGCCCAGGAGGAGGTGGCCTATGCCCATGGTGACCGGGGGTTCGCCCTGGCCAGCATGCGGTCCCCCGACGTGACCCGCCTGTACCTCCAGGTCGCACCCGAAGACGCCATCGACGGGTGGTCGGACGACCGGATCTGGGAGGAACTCAATGCCCGCTTGGCCGTCGACGGTGGGGCGGGGTTGAACGAGGGCCCGATCCTGGAGCGGGGTATCGCGGCCATGCGCAGCTTCGTCGTTGAGCCCATGCGGCACGGTCGGTTGTTCCTGGCCGGCGACGCCGCCCACATCGTGCCGCCCACGGGGGCCAAGGGGATGAACCTGGCCGTGGCCGACGTCGCGGTGCTGGCCGAGGCCCTGGAACGGTTCTTCGCCACCGGGCGCACGGATCTCCTCGACGGCTACTCCGACCGCTGCCTGCGCCGTGTCTGGCGGGCCGAGCACTTCTCGTGGTGGATGACGTCGATGCTCCACCTGGCCCCGGGAGCCGATCCGTTCGAGCGACGCCTCCAGCTCTCCCAACTCCGCTACGTCGTCTCGTCGCCGGCGGCATCGACCAGCCTGGCCGAGAACTACGTCGGCCTACCCTACGGATCGTGACGGACCGCACCCACCCGCCCTACGCCTGGGACGAGTACCGGAGCACCCGGCTGCGGGCGCCACGCCGGCCGCTGGTCGCCCTCCCGCACAACCTCACCGAGGTCACCGGGCCGCTCCTCGGGGCGGAGAGGGTGGGGGCGTGGGACCGCGACCTGACCCGCCGGCACGCCGGGGAGCCCCTGGGTCAGCGGATCATCGTCCACGGCCGGGTTCTCGACGGCGACGGCCGGCCCATCCCCGACACCCTGGTCGAGGTGTGGCAGGCCAACGCCGCCGGCCGCTACCGCCACGCCGGCGACGAGCGACCCACCGCTCCGCTCGACCCGAACTTCTCCGGCGCCGGGCGCACGATGACCGACGCCGAGGGCCGCTACCGGTTCGTGACCGTCAAACCCGGGGCGTACCCGTGGAAGAACCACCACAACGCCTGGCGGCCCGCCCACATCCACTTCTCGGTCTTCGGAGCGGCCTTCACCCAACGGCTTGTGACGCAGATGTACTTCCCCGACGATCCGCTGTTCCCCTACGACCCGATCCTGGCCAGCGTGCCGGAGGCGGCCCGGCCCCGGCTGGTCGCCCGCTTCGATCTGGCGGCCACCGAGCCGGACTGGGCGCTGGCCTTCGGCTGGGACATCGTGCTCCGGGGACGGCGGGCGACGCCGTTCGAGAGCCCGTCCCCATGACCTGTCTCCCCACCCCGGCCCAGACCGTCGGGCCGTTCCTGTCGCTCGGCCTCGACTGGCCCGACGGACCCTTCGTCGTCGGCCCCGACGTCCCCGGCGCCATTCGCATCGGCGGGCGCCTCCTGGATGGGAACGGTGAGCCGGTCGGCGACGGGCTGATCGAGACGTGGCAGGCCGGTCCCGACGGGCGCTTCCCCGACGCCGGCGAGGGGCCCGAGGGCCGGACGGGGTTCCGGGGCTTCGGCCGCTGCCTGACCGACGCCGCCGGCGGCTGGGAGATCGTCACCCTCAAGCCGGCGCCCCTGCCCGTCCCCGGCGGCGCCACCGAGGCGCCCCACCTCGACGTCTCCGTTTTCGCCCGGGGATTGCTGCACCGGCTGGTGACCCGCATCTACTTCCCCGATGAGGCGGCGGCCAATGCCGCCGACCCGGTGCTGTGCGCCCTCCCGGACGACGCCGCTCGGTCGACGCTGATCGCCCGGCTCGACAGCGGCGGCCCCTACCGCATCGACATCCACCTCCAGGGCCCGGATGAGACCGTCTTCTTCAGGCTCTGAGCCCGCCACCGGGCTCTTCGATGCCATCTCCCGACGGGGGCCGGTGGCCGCCATCGTCGCCGACACCGCCTATCTGCAGGCGATGCTCGACACCGAGGCCGCCCTGGCCCGGGCTCAGACCCGGGCCGGACTGGTTCCCGCCGACCACGCCGACGCCATCGTCAGGGCCTGCCGAGCCTCCCGCTTCGACATCGACGAGTTGGGCCGGAAGGCCGCCGCGGCCGGGAACCCGGTCGTGCCGCTCGTGGAGCAGCTGCGCGAGGCCGTTGGCGATGCGGCCGCCGAGCACGTCCACGCCGGTGCCACCAGTCAGGACATCCTCGACACCGCCACGATGCTGATCGCCCGCCAGGCGCTCACGGCCATCGTGGGCGATATCGACACCGCCGGGGACGCCGCCGCCCGGCTGGCCTCCGGCCATCGGCGCACCGTCATGGCCGGCCGGACGCTGCTCCAGCAGGCCCTCCCGACGACGTTCGGGGCCAAGGCGGCAGGCTGGCTGTCGGGCCTCGACGACGCCGCCGAGCTCCTGGGCTCGCTGCGGGACCGGCGCCTCGCCGTCCAGCTCGGAGGTGGGGCCGGCACGCTCGCCTCGCTGCACCCCCACGGCCCGAAGGTCGTAGCGCTGCTGGCCGAGGAACTGGGCCTGGCGGCATCGACCGTGCCGTGGCACACCAACCGGTCGCGGATCGGTGAACTGGCCGGCGCCCTCGGCGTGGCCGCCGGCGCGCTGGCCAAACCGGCCCGGGACGTCACGCTGCTGGCCCAGGCCGAGGTGGGCGAGGTACGGGAGGGAGTGGCGGGCCGGGGCGGATCGTCGGCCATGCCCCACAAGCGCAACCCGGTGGCGGCCATCGCCACGCTGGCCAACACCGCCCAGGTCCCCGGTCTGGTGGCGACCGTGTTGGCCGCCGCCGCCGGCCACGAGCACGAGCGGGCGGCCGGAGGCTGGCACGCCGAATGGCACCCGCTGCGGGAGCTGTTCGTCAGCGTCGGGTCCGCCGCCGCCTGGCTGGGCGACTGCCTCGTCCACCTGGAGGTCGATCCGACCCGCATGCGGGCCAACATCGGTGCCGACCTCGAGCAGTACCTCGAACCCGCCCCCTTCTTGGCTTCTACGGGGGACATCGTCACGGCCGCCGTCCGCCGCCACGCCGCCCGGCGGGAGGGCCCATCAAGGGAGGATCCGGCATGACCGATTTTGACGCCGGCATGGAGGTCCGCCGGGCGGTGCTGGGCGACGATCAAGTCGACCGCACCCTGGCCCGCCAGGACGAGTTCACCGCTCCGTTCCAGGAGTTCATCACCCGCTACGCCTGGGGCGCGGTCTGGGACCGACCGGGCCTCGACCGCCGCATCCGGTCGTGCGTGACCGTGGCGCTGCTCACGGCGCTGCGCAGCCACGACGAGCTGGCGCTCCACATCCGGGGCGCGCTCCGCAACGGCGTCACGGCCGACGAGCTGCGCGAGGTCCTCCTCCACAGCGCCGTCTACGCCGGCGTGCCGGCCGCCAACGCGGCGTTCGCCGTCGCCCAGCCGATTCTCGCCGAGCACCGCTCAGAGCCGGAAGGCTGAACGCATGCTCCGGGCGGAGGCGGCCCGACCGAGGTAGGTCCGGATGCCCAGCATCTCCTCGGTGGTGCGTAGCAGGGAATAATGGTCGAAGGGGGTCGTCGGCGCCGTGCCGGGGCGGGTCGTGGGGCTGATCACGATGTTGGGGATGATCCCGTCCTCGTCCCACATGACGAACACGGCGGTGTTGCCGTCCAGATAGGACCGGCTGGTCAGGATGCGACGGAGCCACACCGAGAGCCAGACGTCGCCCCGCTTCACCGCGCAGTCATGGCTGTCGTTGCACAGGTTGGGGGTGACGAAGGAGAAGGCGGGGAGCGTGCCGTCGTCGAGGGCCTGGGCGAAGGGGCCGGCCACGGTCGTGCCCAGGGGCACGTTGTCGCGCCGGCAGGCGGCCCGGTCGTCGCCGCCCCGGTAGTACGCCGCCGGGTTGTGCTTGACGACGTAGAGGCCCGCCGGTTCGAGGACGCACCGGGCCGGCATGTCCTCCTGGTAGCTGACGGCGTCGCGGCCCCGGGCCCGCACCTGGCGGAAGAGGTTGTCGGCGCTGAGGCTGTGGTCGGCCGGGGACCGGTCGTCCGTCACCCCGAAGGTGCGGCCCGACGTGGCGGCCAGGTAGTTGGGCAGGCTGGGGCTGGCCACCGAGGAGTAACTCCGCGCCGACCCGCAGGCCTCGGCCAGGGCGCTCTCGTAGGGCGCCGCCGGATTCCCGATGACGTCGTCGCGGGCCTTGTTCTCCATCCATATCCAGATGACGTGGTCCCAGGTGGCCGGCGGCGCCGCCTTCGCACCGCAGGGGGCGGCGCCCGGGGCGGGGCCGACGGCCGGTCCGGGCGGCAGCTCGGCCCGGAACGAGAACACGTCCCGGGCGGAGGGGTCGACCCTGACGCGGACCCAGGCGACGTCGGCCGGGCCGAAGGTCTGGAGGCGGGTGAAGTTCGCCACCGTGGTGCCGTCGGGGTCGATCATCGGCTTGTCGACGCCGAAACGCCCGCTGTCGCCATGGACGAGGAGGACAGGCTTCTTGAACGCCATCGTCTCCGCCCGCAGCGCGCCGCGCAGCCCGTTGTAGGCCGGCACGTCCTGCTGGAAGAAGGGATCGGCCTGCCACACGAGAACGACGCCGGCGCTGCCGTCGCGCTTCGCCCGGTCGAAGGTCTGCTTCAGCCAGTCGATGGTGGCCGCCCGGCGGGGGGCGTACTCCTGCGCTTCCAGGTCGTCATGGCTGCCGACGACGTGGAGGGTGGCGAACGTGACGCCGCGGTAGCGCCAGCGGGCGTTCTCGGGATAGTTCGGTTTCTGCCGCTCCAGCTGCAGCGTCCTTGCGCTCGGACCGTCGGAGGAGAAGAAGGCGCGGCGCAGCGCGGCCAGCCGCTGCGGCGGATCCATGCCTTCGGTGCGGCAGGCGAGCCACTCGTTCTCGCCCGGCGTGTAGACGAGCGGGGCGTCGAAGCGGGCGAACAGCTCCCGGGTGTCGGCGTAGAAGCGGTCGGAACAAGCGTCGGGGTCGGCGCCGATGTTGCCGTCGTGGACGGAGAACGCCAGCCCGGCCGCGTTCATGTCCTGGACGAGGCCGGGGAACCGGGCCTGCTCGTCAGGCGTGAAGCGGGTGTCGCCGATGGCCCCGAAGTCGAACGCCTGGGGCGCAGGCGCCGGGGCGGCGCCCACCGGCGCCTGAAGGGGGGTGGTGATGAGGGCCACGCCGAGCCCGAGGGAGTAGAGCCACCGTCTGGTCACCGCTGGATCGAACCACCGGCCGGGAGGGGCGGGACAGATGATCCGGGGTGGACCTCAGGCCCGGGTGGCGCCGGGGCCGGAGTCGGGCGGGTACCCCGTCAGCCCGGCGGGGCCGGGTCGCCGGGCGTCGGCGCCGCCGGCGGCTTCGGCGGCGTCGACGGCACGAACTGCAGCGGGGGTACCGGGATCGGAATCCCCGGCACCATCGGGGCGGCCGGGGCGGTGGCGAGGAGCGGGCCGGGGTCGGGCGTGAACCAGGGGTCGTTGCCCATGTCGCGGAAGGCGGCCAGCGTCTCCGGCGACGACGTGACCCGCCAGTCGTAGTCCTTGTTGGCGTCGAAGTAGAGGACGGCTTTGATCCCGGGGAACTTCGTCTTGAGCGCCTCCCGGGCTTCGGCCAGCCACTGGGCCTTGTCGCCGGGGTTGCGCTCCTGGGCCCCGAACTCGCCGACCATCAACGGCTTGTGGTGGGCCAGGCCCCAGTCGTAGAACGATGTGTAGATGCTGGCGAAGCTGCGCCACTGGTCGTTGGAGCGGCCCGGTGCCCAGTTGTAGCCGTCGGAGCAGATCCAGTCGACGTACTCGTCGCCGGGGTAGAAGCTCGGAGCGTTTCCGCCCTCGTTGAACGCCGTGGCGTTGGGGCACCAGACCCACTGCACGTTGGTGGCGCCCTCGGTGGCGAAGACGTCGTGGATGTGGCGCCAGGCCGCGACGTAGAGGGCCGGGTGACCGGAGTCGTTGGCCTTGCGCCGCCCGTCCATCTCCCACATCCAGCGGATCATCACCTTGCCCGGCAGGGCCTTGATGGCCGCGGCCCGGGTCTTGATGAGATCGTCCTGCAGGCCGAGGTCGATGCCGAGGTTGAGCGTGCCGTTCCACGAGATCAGCGGGACGCGGCCGGCCTGGAGGTCGGCCTGCTCCCGGACCGTGGGGAACTCCTTGTCCCAGGGGTAGAAGTGGTGATCGATGGCCAGCCGGCGGCCGAGGTCATGCTCCCGGCTCTCCACGGCGGCCATCTGGGCGTCGGCGCCGCTGCCGCCGCCCTGCACGTAGGCGCCGAAGAGAGCGCCGGGTGGGCCGGCCGGCGCCGGGGCGCCGTCGGCCGACAGGGCGGGCACCGGCAACGAAGGGACGGCGGGGAGGGGTAGCGGCGGCTGCGGGTCTGCTCCGCTGCCACTCACATGGACTGCCGCCACACCGGCGACGAGGACGACGAGCGCCGTCAGCGTGCGTCGGACGAAGGACCCGGGGAGAGCACGGTTCGCACACATTTCACCCAGAACGTTACCGCGACCACAGCCGGTGGCAACAGCGCCCTTTCAATCATCCGTCGCGATCCGGTCCGGCCGAGGGTCGTCGTCGGGGTCGGAAGCCATGCGCTCGGCGTAGCGGTGGGCGTCGAGCCGATTGAGGACGGGCATGTAGCGCAGCTCGAGATCGAAGACCGTGAGCACGGCGATGAACACGGCCAGCCAGGCGTGTCCGGCGCCGGCAACGATGCCGATGGCGGTGGCGGCGAACAAGGCGGCGGCCGACGTGATCCCCCGGATCATGCCCCGGTCGCCCCGCAGGACGAGACCGGCGCCGATGAAGCCGACGCCGGTGACCACGCCGCCGATGGCCTGGGGAGCGGGTCCCACCGTCACGGCCGTGATGGCGGCGGCGGCCGTCCCGACCAGGGAGAAGGTCCGGTCGCCGGCCGGGGCGCCCCGCAGCGCCCGTTCGAAGCCGACGGCGAAGCACAGTGCGAAGGCGAGCCCGACGCGCCCGAACAGAACGAGGTCCTGGTGGCTCATGCGGGCCCCCCGAAGACGGCGAAGACCGTGCGCAGGATCGGCTCGGCCAGCTCCGGCAGGGCGTCGGTGCCCTTGGTGCGGATGCAGTCGCGGACCAGCTCTTCGAGGCCGGCGGTGAGAATCGTGAACACCTCGTCGGGCAGGGCCGGCCGGCCCGCCTCCTCGGCCCGGGCCTGCTCGAAGACGTTGCGCCACACGCCGCTGAACATCACCAGCATGCCGGCCCGGCGCTCCAGGGCGGCGGGGCCGGCGGTGAGGATCTCGAGTTGTAGGGCCCGGGCGAAGGCGGGTTCGGCGGCCAGGAGCACGAGGAATGCCTCCACCCCGGCCCGGGCCCGTTCCCGCCAGCCGCCGGTCGGCCCGGCGGTGAGGGGGTCCCCCCCCGACGAAGGCGGCGGGAGCCGCTCGGGGACGCCCTCGACCGCCTCCCGGATTCGGCTGAGGACCACGGTGAGGCCGACGTCGTAGGCGGCCAGGAAGCAGGCCTCCTTGTCGGCGAATTGTTCGTAGAACGTGCGGCGCGACACCCCGGCCCGTTCGACGACGTCGGCCACGGTCGTGGCGGGATAGCCCTTCTCGGCCACGATCTGGGCCATTGCGTCGACGAGGCGGCCCCGCTGGGAGGCGACGACGGCCTCGCGGGTGAGGCCGTGGCGGCCGCTCGGGAGCCGGCTGGACGGGTTGGACGGAAAGGCGCGGGCGGTCATGGCTGGAGGCAAGGGTACGTGACTGTTTCTCGTGGGCCCCTCCCTAGAGTGGAGCGATGACCTTCGTCGACGCCGACCATCCCGACGTCGTCGCCTTCGCCACCCGGGCGACGGCCGGCGCCAGCACCGACCGGGACAAGGCCGTTGCCCTCTTCTACGCCGTGCGGGACGGGATCCGTTACGACCCGTACCGGCTGTCGGCCGATCCCGAGACCTACCGGGCCAGCGCCGTCCTCCGGGAAGGGGTGGCCTACTGCATCCCCAAGGCCGTGCTGCTGTGCGCCGCCGCCCGGGCGGCCGGCCTCACCGCCCGGCTGGGCTTCGCCGATGTCCGCAACCACCTCAACAGCGAGAAGCTCCGGGAGCGGATGGCCGGGTCCGACCTGTTCATCTGGCACGGCTACGTGGAGTTCCTGCTCGACGGCCACTGGGTCAAGGTCACGCCGGCCTTCAACATCGAGTTGTGCGAGCGCTTCGGCGTCCTACCGCTGGAGTTCGACGGTGAGCACGACGCGCTGTTCCACCCCTACGCGGCCGACGGGCGGGCCCACATGGAGTACGTCCGGGAGCGGGGCACCTTCGACGAGCTCCCGTTCGAGGAGATCATGCGCGAGTTCCGGCCCGCCTTCGCCAGGATGCTCGAGGAGGGGCCGCCGGTCGACGCCGCCTTCCGGCCCACATAAGTAAAGCGTGATGGGTTGACGGCGAAGTCTCCATAGACACCTCATGTGTCCCGGGGGACCATCGGGCTATGGAGGAGACGGCAGTCCGCGTCGCGATTAACGGGTTCGGCCGGATCGGCCGGCAGGTGCTCCGCCAGATCGCCCACTCCGCTCCGGGCATCGACGTGGTGGTGGTCAACTCGGTGCGGGCCAAGCCGGACCTGTGCGCCCACCTCTTCAAGTACGACTCGGTCTTCGGCCGCTTCCAGGGCGTTGTCGACCACGACGACGACCACCTCGTGATCGATGGGCACCCGGTCCGGATCACCGCCCAGGCCGATCCGCTGCTGTGTCCCTGGCACGCCTTCGACGTCGACGTGGTGATCGAGGCCACCGGACGCTTCACCCACCGGGACGAGGCTGTCGCCCATCTCCGGGCCGGTGCCCACAAGGTGCTCATCACCGCTCCGGCCCGCTACGAGGACCTCACCGTCGTCATGGGCGTGAACGACGGCGAGTACGACGGGGACCGGCACCACGTCGTGTCGGCCGCCTCCTGTACGACGAACTGCCTCGCCCCGGTGCTGTCGGTGCTGCACGAGTCGTTCGGCGTGTCGGGCGGGCTGATGACGACCATCCACGCCTTCACCCGCGACCAGGAACTGCTCGACGGCACCAACGGCGACCTGCGCCGGGCCCGCGCCGCGACACTCAACATGACGCCGACCAAAACCGGGGCGGCCCGGGCCATCGACAAGGTGATGCCGGCGCTGGCCGGTCGAATCGTGGGTATTGCTGTGAGGGTTCCCATCCCGGATGTGAGCCTGGTCGACCTCTCGGCCACGCTCGACGTGCCGGTCACGGTGGAGGACATCAACGATGCCTTCCGGGAGGCGGCCGGCGGCCGCCTGCGGGGGATCCTCGATGTGACCGAGGAGCCGCTGGTGTCAGGCGACTTCCACGGCGACACCAACTCGGCCGTCATGGATCTCGTCTCCACCCGGCGGGGCCCGGGCACCCAGACCAAGGTGCTCGCCTGGTACGACAACGAGGCCGGCTACTCGGCCCGGGTCATCGACCTCTGCCGTCTGCTGGGGACGGGCCGCCGGCGGGAGCCCATCACCGCCACGGCCACCCCGGTCGTCGCCCAGCTCAGTTGAACTGAAGGAGATGTCATGACGAACCTGCGGGCCACCGCGTCGGCGATGGTGGCGCCCGGCAAGGGAATCCTGGCCGCCGACGAGAGCGTGGCCACGGCCAGCAAGCGGCTCGACGGCGTGGGGATCCCGTCGACGGCCGAGAGCCGTCGGGCATACCGGGAGATGCTCCTCACCACGCCGGGGCTGGCCAACTGGGTCAGCGGCGTCATCCTCTTCGAGGAGACACTGCGCCAGGCCACGACCGACGGCGTTCCGTTCGCCGACTACCTCTGCGACCAGGGTGTACTCCCCGGGATCAAGGTCGACACCGGGGCGAAGCCGCTGGCCGGCCGGCCGGGCGAGACGGTGACGGAAGGGCTCGACGGCCTGCGGGAGCGCGTGGCGGAGTACGTCGGCCTCGGCGCCAGCTTCGCCAAGTGGCGGGCGGTGATCTCCATCGGGGACGGGCGGCCGAGCCAGGCCTGCGTGTCCGCCAACGCCCACGCTCTGGCCCGCTATGCCGCCCTGTGCCAGGAAGGCGGGCTCGTCCCGATCGTGGAACCGGAGGTGCTCATCGAGGGCGAGCACACGATCGAGACCTGCGAGGCGGTCACCGCCGCCGTGCTGCGGGCTGTGTTCGCGCAGCTGGCGGAACATGGCGTGGATCTCGAGGCCATCGTGCTCAAACCCAGCATGGTCGTGCCGGGCAAGGCTTCGCCTCTGACGGCGACTGTGCCCGAGGTGGCGGCGGCGACGATCCGCACGCTCCGGGCGGCGGTGCCGGCGGCCGTGGCCGGCGTGGCCTTCCTGTCGGGCGGGCAGTCGGCGGAACTGGCGACCGCCCACCTCGACGCCATGAATCGCCTGGGACCCCAGCCGTGGCCGCTCACCTTCTCCTACGGCCGGGCGCTGCAGGATCCGGCGCTGGCTGCCTATGCCGCCGACGGCGGGTCCACCGTGGAGGCCGGCCAGGCGGCACTGTGCCACCGCGCCCGGTGCAACAGCGCGGCGAGGGCCGCCGCCTGGACGCTGGAGATGGAGACGCTCGAACCGGCCGGCTCTGTGCTCTAACGGCGGCGGTTCGACCGCCAGTCGATCGATCAGTCGATCTGGTTCAGCCCCGCCGGCAGCTCCACCTGGACCCGGGTGCCGTTGCCGGCCTTGGATGTGATCTGGAGGCGCGCTCCGACCAGCTCGGCTCGCTCCCGCATACCGACCAGTCCGTAGGCGGGCGACCCGTTGCGGTTCCGGCGCACCTCGGTGGGGCGAAAACCGCGGCCGTCGTCCTCCACCACGAGGTGGACGCTGCCGTTGAGGGTCGAGAGCCGCATCGTCACCCGCTCCGCCTCGGCATGCTTCATGACGTTCTGGAGCGCTTCCTGGGCGATGCGGTAAAGGGCCACCTCCACGTGGGGCGGCAGCCGGCAGGGGGCGATCTCGACCTCGACCTCCGGTCCGACGACGGTGTGGGCCAGGCTCTCCAGGCTGGGGCCGAGGCCGAGGTCGTCGAGGACCGACGGGCGCAGGCCGGCGATGGCCCGGCGGGCCTCGTCGAGGGCGGCGCTGGTGAGGTCCTTGGCCGCCCCGAGTTCGTGGGTGACCACCACCGGGTCGACAGCGAAGGCCTCGGCGGCCTGGAGGTGGTACCAGAGGCTGATGAGCCGCTGGCTGATCCCGTCGTGGATCTCGCCCGCGAGGTGGCGGCGCTCCATCTCCTGGGCGTCGACGACCCGAGCGGCGAACTGTTCCAGCGTCTGCTCCCGTTCGGCGAGGCGCTCGTAGAGGCGGGCGTTCTCGACGGTGCGGGCCATGAGGTTCCCGACCTGGGTCAACAGCGTGACGTCGTGCTCGCCGTAGCGGCGGGGTTTCTGGGAGTGGACGTTGATGACCCCGACCACCCGCTGCCCCCGCCCGAGGAGCGGCACCGAGATCAACGACTCGTAGTCCTCGCCCCGGAGGGCGGGGATGTAGACGTAGCGGTCGTCCTTCCACTTGTCGGGCACGATGGCCGGCTCGGCGTTGAGCGCCACCCAGCCCGCCACACCCTCGCCCAGCTCCAGCTCCACGGTCCCCGACAGGCTGGTGAACGGCGGGGTGGCCCCCATGAGGACGAGCCGCTGGCGCGTCTCGTCGAGGACGTGGACGAAGCACACGTCCGACGCGGTGGACTCGGTGACGACGACTGCGACCTGCTCCGCCACCTCCCGGAGGTTGAGATCGGAGGAGGTGACCTCGATGATGCGGCGCAGGAGCCTGTTCTCCCCGAGGAGGTAGGGCCCGAGCGCCCGCGGCTCGGCGGCGTGGGGACTAATGGAAGATGCCCTCCCGCAGCGCCACGGCGATCGCCTGGGAGCGGTCGCTGACGTCGAGCTTCCGGTAGATGGACCGGCTGTGGGTCTTCACCGTCTCCTCGCCGATGTAGAGCTGCTGGCCGATGGCGCGGTTCGAGAGGCCCCGGACCATCAGCTGGAGCACCTCGCTCTCGCGCTGGGTGAGGCCGAGGTAGGCGCCGGGCCAGAACTCGCCGCTCTGGAGGCGGGCGGCGGTGACGGCGACCCGACCGGCGATGGCCGGGTCGATGGTGATCTCCCCGCCCAACACCCGCTCCAGATGGTCGGCCAGCTCGACCGCCGTCGTCCGCTTGAGGAGGAAGCCCGACGCCCCCACCCGCAAGGCCTGGAAGAGGTACTGCTCGTCGTCGTAGACGGTGAAGAAGACGACCTTGATCTTCTCGTGGCGCCGGGTCAGCTCCTGGCACAGGTCGAGGCCGCTGGCGCCTTTGAGCCGTACATCCAGGAGCACCACGTCGGGCTCGAGGGCGGCGGCGAGGCGCAGAGCGTCGGCCGGCTCGGTGGTGGCGCCGAGAATTGAGACGCGGTCCCGTTCGGAGGCCAGCATCGAGACCAGCCCTTCGAGCACGACCTGGTGGTCGTCGACAAGGAGGAGGCGCACGGGGCGGGCGGTGCCGGAGGGGTCGGGCGGTGGGGTTTCGACCGTCTGTTCCACTGGTGGATTCTCCCACTGTTCGGCTCCCCGCAACATCCCCCCGGCGGGGTCCCCAGGCGGGGGGACGCCGACGGGGCTCTCCGGCCGTACCGTGCCTCCGTATGCCCGACAAGCAGATGGCCATTCAACGTGCATGGCGCCGGGGATCCGACACGGAGCGGCCGATCATGGTCGGCATCGCCGGCGACAGCGCGTCGGGCAAGACGACGCTGACCCAGGGGCTCGTCGAGGCCCTGGGGAGCGACCGGATCACGGCCATCTGCGTCGACGACTACCACCGCTATGACCGGGTCGAACGCAAAGGGCTTCCGTTCACGCCGCTCCATCCGGCCTGCAACTACGTGGACGTCATGGAGCAGCACCTGCAACTGCTGGCGCTGGGCCAGCCGGTCCTGAAACCCGTCTACAACCACGGCACCGGCACCCTCGACCGGCCGGTGCTCGTGGAGCCGTCGGAGTTCGTGATCGCCGAAGGGCTGCTGCCGCTCCACACCCGCCTGGCCCGGGCCTGCTTCGACGTGACCGTCTACCTCGACCCGCCGGAGATCATCCGCCGCCGGTGGAAGGTGAAGCGCGACGTGGCCAAGCGGGGCTACGCCGAGGACGAGGTGGCGTCGGAGCTGGCCCGGCGGGAGCCGGAGTCGGCGGCCTACATCCGGCCCCAGCGGGCCCACGCCGACATCGTGGTCCGCTTCGCCCCCATCGAGGAACGGGGCGAGACGCCCGACGATCCGCTGTCGGCCTACGTGATGCTGCGGCCGACGATCGCCCACCCCGACCTGTCCGGCGTCATCAGCGAGGACACTCGGAAGGCGGCCCATCTCAAGCTCCTCCGGGACGAGGACGGAAAGCCGGTCGACGCCCTCCACGTCCACGCCTACGCCGAACAGTCCCTCACCGAACGCGTTCAGCGGGCGCTGTGGCGGGCGCTGCACGAGCCGGAGCCGCTGCCCAGCGGCCTCGGCCGGCTCGGCTCGGAAGGGCGCAGTGAGCCGCTGGCGGTGGTGCAACTTCTCCTGCTGTTCCACCTGTTCCAGGCCCGGGGCGGCGGAGAGGTGGTCCGGGCCACGGCGACGGCGGGGGTCGAGCCCCAACCGCTCAGCAGCTGAGGACTACTCCGGCCGGGCCACGCCGCCCAGGACCCCGGCCGGGCCGGAGCGGGCGATGGCGGCGGCGTCGGTCCCGAGGTACGACGCCACGACCCGGGGGTGGGACAGGACCTCGGCCGGCGTGCCCCGGGCGATGACCGCCCCGAGCTCGAGGGCGATCACCTCGTCGGACACGGCGGCGATGAGCGGCTTGTCGTGCTCGATGACGAGCATCGAGCAGCCGGTGTCGACCGGCCCCCGGCGCAGCAGCGGACCGAGCGCCTCGGTCGCCCGCTGCGCCACGCCGGCCGACGGCTCGTCGAGGAGGACCACGGCCGGATCCTGGGCCAGGATGCAGGCCAGCTCGACGATGCGCCGGCTGCCGCTGGAGAGCTCCCCGAGCAGCTTGTCCCGGAAGGCGCCGAGGCCCATCAGCTCGATGAGGACCTCGACCCGGGCGGCGAGGTCGGTCTCGGACTCGTAGGACGCCGGGAGGTGGAGGGCGGCGGCGACCATCTCCTTGCTGGCCAGGTGGCGCTCGAAGGCGATGGCGATCGTCTCCCAGGTGGTCAGCGTGGGAAAGAGGAGCGCCTCCTGGAATGACCGGCCGAGCCCGGCCCGGGCCCGCTCATGGGGGGCCCAGCCCGTGACGTCGCGGCCCCGCAGCTCGACCGTGCCGGCGTCGATGGGGAGGAAGCCCGAGATGCAGTCGAAGAGCGTGGTTTTCCCGGCGCCGTTCTGGCCGATGAGGCCGAGGATCTCGCCCGCTCGCAGGTTGAGGTCGACCTCGTCGACGGCGTGAATGCCACCGAAGCGCTTCACGATCCCCCGGCAGGAGAGGAGGACGGGCGCGTCGTCGGACGGCGGCGCGGTCTTGAGCCCCCGGTCCCCGCCGGTGGCCGCCGGCGCCGTCGGACCCTGGCGGATGAAGACCGATCGGAGCAGGTCGGGCCGCTCCAGAAGCTCGGCGGTGGGGCCGGTGAAGCGGACCTCGCCCTTCTCCATGAACACGGCCCGGTCGGCCAGGGTGAGGGCGACGTTGACCGACTGCTCGACGATCACGATCGTGGTGCCGTCGGCGTGGGCCGCCCGCAGCACGTCGAGGAGATGCCCGACGACGGCCGGGGCGAGGCCGAGAGACAGCTCGTCGACCAGCAGGAGCCGCGGTTTCGACATGAAGGCCTGGGCCAGCGCCAGCATCTGTTGCTCGCCGCCGGAGAGGTAGCCGGCCGGTTGTGAATGGCGTTCGGCCAGGATCGGGAACAGGTCGAGGACCTCGGCCCGGGCGGCCTCGATGCGGGCCGTGTCCTTGCGGAAGGTCCAGGCGGCGAGGCGGAGGTGCTCGTCGACCGTGACCGTGGGGAAGACGCCCTTGCCTCCGGGCATGAGCGAGACGCCGGCCCGGGTGACGGCCTCAGCCCCGACGCCGGTGATGGCGCGCCCGTCAAAGGTGATCGCGCCGGCCGAGGGGTGGATGAGCCCGGAGATGGCCTTGAGCAGCGTGGACTTGCCGGCGCCGTTGGTGCCGAGGAGGGCCACGATCTCGCCGTCGAAGACGTCGAAGTCAACCCCGAAGAGGACCTGCACCGGCCCGTAGGAGACGTCGACGCCGCGGCAGCTGACGAGGCGGGTGCGGTCGGCGTCGTCGGGGGCGGCCGGGGTCATCGCCGGTCGCCGCTCCCGGTGAGGGCGCCGGCCAGCAGGTCGACCTCGTCTTCGGGATGGTCGTCGTCGAGGTCGAGGTCGTTGTCGGCGCGGCGGTCGGCCACCAGGCTCGGAGCGA
>JAUZEX010000380.1 GCA_030838815.1 Actinomycetota bacterium | reverse complement strand
GGCAGGTTCTCGCAGTTGGTGCCGTCGCGCTCGTAGAGGTACGGGATCGCGTCGAGGCGGAAGCCGTCGAGGCCGAGGTCGAGCCAGAACCGCAGCCCGTCGAGCATCGCCTCGCGGACCTCGGCGTTGTCGAAGTTCAGGTCCGGCTGGTGGGCGAAGAAGCGGTGCCAGTAGTAGGCGCCGGACTGGTCGTCCCACGTCCAGTTGGAGGTCTCGGTATCGGTGAAGATGATCCGGGCGTCCTCGTACTTGTGGACGGTGTCGGACCACACGTACCAGTCGGCCCGCGGGTTGTCCCGGCTCTGGCGGGACTCCTGGAACCAGGGGTGTTGGTCGGAGGTGTGGTTGACGACCAGGTCGGTGATGATGCGGATGCCCCGCTTGTGAGCCTCCTCCATGAGCCGGACGGCGTCGCCGAGCTTCCCGTACTCGGGCAGGATCGTGAAGAAGTCGGAGATGTCGTAGCCGCCGTCGCGCAGGGGCGAGGAATAGAAGGGCAGCAACCAGAGACAATCGACGCCGAGCCAGGAGATGTAGTCGAGCTTCTCGATCAGGCCCTGGAGGTCGCCGGTGCCGTCGCCGTTGGCGTCGAAGAAGCTGCGGACGGAGACCTCGTAAAATACGGCGCGCTGGAACCAGCGCTCGTCTGCCCTGTCAATCTCACTCATGGGCTGTCGATTTCACTCACGTGACGGTGCCTCCTCGCCCGGGCCGGCGGAGGTGCAGCACGTGGGCCGGCAGGCCCGGGTCGAGACGAACATAGGGGTTGGCGCCCGTCCACATGAATGTCATCCCGGTGAGCTCGTCGAAGGCCTCCAACGACTCGTGCCACTCGAAGCCGAGCGCCGGCAGGTCGAGGCCGAGCGTGTCCTCGTGGGTGTTGTGGGGATCGAGGTTCACCACCATCAGCATCACGTCGTCAGCGGCCGCGTCCACCTTCGACCAACACAGGATCTGGTCGTTGTTGGAGTGGTGGAAGGCGATATTTCCGAGGTCGGAGAAGGCCGGATGTCGCCGGCGGATGTCATTGATGCGGGCCACGAACGGCACCAGGCTCCCGGGCTGGGAGAAGTCGCGGTCCTTGATCTCGTACTTCTCCGACTCGAAGTACTCCTCGTTGGTGTCGGACATCGGCTGGTTCTCGCACAGCTCGTAGCCGGAGTAGATGCCGTAGGACGGCGTCATGCAGGCCGCCAGCACGAGGCGCAGCCGGAAGGCTCCGGGGCCACCGCCCCGGAGGATCCCCGACAGGATGTCGGGCGTGTTGGGCCAGAAGTTGGGCCGCATGTAGTCGGCCTTCGGACCGAGGGCGATCTCGGTCAGATACTCCGTGAGCTCGGCCTTCGTGTTGCGCCAGGTGAAGTAGGTGTAGTTCTGGGAGAACCCGCCCTCGGCCAGTCGGGCCATGAGCTTGGGGCGGGTGAAGGCCTCGGCGAAGAAGATGATCTCTGGATTCGCGGCCTGGACCTCATGGATCACCCACTCCCAGAACGAGAACGGCTTGGTGTGGGGGTTGTCGACCCGGAAGATCCGGATGCCGTGGCCGATCCAGAAGTCGAGGATCTCCTTGCAGGCCTGCCAGAGGGCCTGCCGGTCGCCCGGGTCGGCCGGCCACATGTTGAGCGGGTAGATGTCCTGGTACTTCTTCGGGGGGTTCTCGGCGTACTTGATCGTGCCGTCGGGCCGGTGGTGGAACCACTCGGGGTGCTCGGTCACCCAGGGGTGCTCGGGGGAGCACTGGAGGGCGTAGTCGAGCGCCACCTCCATGCCGAGGGTCCGGGTCCGGGCCACGAAGGCGTCGAAGTCGGAGAAGCTGCCGAGCTCGGGGTGGAGGGCCAGGTGACCGCCCTCGACTGCCCCGATGGCCCAGGGGCTACCCGGGTCGTCGGGGGCGGGGTCGAGGCTGTTGTTGCGGCCCTTGCGGAAGCTGCGTCCGATCGGGTGGACGGGCGGGATGTAGACCACGTCGAAGCCCATGTTGGCCACCGCCGGCAGCCGGTCGGTGGCGCCCGCCAGCCCCATCTTGCCCTGCTCAGGACTGGCGTACGACCGGGGGAACAGCTCGTACCAGGCGCCGACCGCGGCCCGCTCCCGGTCGACCCACAGCGGGGAGGGGGCCGAGCGGGTGAGGTCGGAGGGGTCGGGGAGCTCGTCGAGGAGCGCCATCAGGGCCGGGTCGAGGGCGCCTGACAGGCGTGACTCGGCGGAGGCCTGGGCGTTGCGGAGGCTGGCGACGGCCGTCTCGATCCGGGCCCGGTCGGCCCGTTCGGCCCGGCTGAGGGCGTCCTCGAGGAGCAGCGCCCCCTCCTCGAGCTCCAGCTCGACGTCCTGACCGGCCGTGAGCTTGACGGTGATTTCGTGGCGCCAGGAGGCGATGCGGTCGGTCCAGGCCTCGACCTGGAACTCGTGGGCGCCGAGCTCGGCCGGCTCGATCACGGCCTGGTAGCGGTCGTTGCCGAGCGGCCGCATCAGCGCCGTCGACCACTTCCCCTTGCCGTTGCCCCGGCTGCGCCAGCGGACGCGGGCGGCCAGGACGTCGTGCCCGTCCCGGAAGACGTCGGCGGACACGGCCGTGGCCCGCCCGACGACCGCCTTGGCGGGGTAGCCATTGGGGGTGGACGGGCGGATCCCCTCGATGACGATGCGATCAGTCACGTTTTACTGGTCTACCACTCCGGGTCGGAACCAAACGCCCGTCTCGTCCGCTCCCTGTGGTTGGTAGCGTCTGACGTGTGAGGGCACTGAAGAGTTTCACCGTCCGGGCGCGGCTCCCCGAGCCGCTGGCCCCCCTGCACGACATCGCCTTCAACCTGCGGTGGTCCTGGGACGACAACACCCGGGACCTGTTCCGCTGGCTGGACCCTGACGGCTGGGAGGAGGCGGGGCACGACCCCGTCCGCCTGCTGGGGTCGGTCCGCCGTGACCGGCTGGACGCCATGGTCAAGGACCCGGGCTTCCTCTCGTTCATGAACGAGATCTACGGCGAGCAGGAACGCTACGTCGAGGGCGCCCGGTGGTTCCAGACCCGGAACTCCCCGCTGCGGTCGGTGGCCTACTTCTCCCCCGAGTTCGGCATCACCGAGGCGCTGCCGCAGTACTCCGGCGGCCTCGGCGTGCTGGCCGGCGACCACCTCAAGGCGGCCAGCGGCCTCGGCATCCCCCTGGCCGGAATGTGCCTCTTCTACCAGCAGGGCTACTTCCGCCAGGAGCTCAACGCCGACGGCTGGCAGCAGGAGCGCTACCCCCGGCTCGACCCCCACTCCATGGCCCTGCACCGGGTGGACGGGGTCCGGGTCACCGTCGACCTGGCCGGCACGCCGCTGGTGGCCCAGCTGTGGCGGGCCATGGTGGGCCGGGTGCCGCTGTACCTCCTCGACGCCGACGTGGAGGAGAACGACATTGCCGAGCGCAACGTCACCGACCGGCTCTACGCCGGCGACGCCGAGCACCGCATGCGCCAGGAGATCCTCCTCGGTATCGGCGGAGTGCGGGCGTTACGGGCGGCGGGCGTGGAGACCCAGATCTTCCACACCAACGAGGGCCACGCCGGCTTCCTCGGCCTCGAGCGCATCCGCCAGCTGGTCAGCGAGGAGGGGCTCCGGTTCCCGGAGGCGGTCGAGGCCGTGCGGGCGGGCACGGTCTTCACCACCCACACCCCCGTCCCGGCCGGGATCGACCGGTTCCCCCGGGAGATGATGGAGCGCTACTTCCGGACGTTCGCCGACGAGTGCGGGGTCAGCTTCAACGACCTCATGGCGCTCGGCCACGAGCCCGGGGCGGGCGCCGAGTCGCCGTTCAACATGGCGGTCATGGGTCTGCGGCTGGCCTCGATGTCGAACGGTGTCTCGAAGCTCCACGCCCGGGTCAGCCAGAAGATGTTCTCCGGGTTGTGGCCCGGGGTGCCGGAGGCCGAGGCGCCGATCCAGGCCGTCACCAACGGCGTGCATGCCCGGACGTGGGTGTCGGCCGAGATGGACGAGCTGCTCAACCGCTACGTCCTGCCCGAGTGGCCCGAAGCCGACGAGACGCGCTGGAAGCACATCGACGACGCCAACGACGACGAGGTGTGGCGGGTCAAGGAGCAGGGCCGGCAGCGGCTGGTGGCCTTCATCCGTCAGCATCTCCGCGAAGCGGCGCTGGCCCGGGGCGTGAGCGAGTCGGACGTCGCCTGGACGGGCGAGTTGCTCCACCCCGGCGTCCTCACGCTGGGCTTCGCCCGCCGCTTCGCGGCCTACAAGCGGGCCACGCTCCTGCTCTCGCAACCTGACCGGCTCAAGGCGCTGTTGACCTCGACGGAGCGCCCGATCCAGATCGTCTTCGCCGGCAAGGCCCACCCGGCCGACGACATCGGCAAGGAGATGATCCGCCAGATCATCTCGTTCTCCCGCGATCCCGAGATCCGCAGCCGGGTCGTCTTCGTCGCCGACTACGACATGGTCGTGGCCCGCCGGATGTATCAGGGCTGTGACGTCTGGATGAACACCCCCCGCCGCCCGCTCGAGGCCTGCGGCACCAGCGGCATGAAGGCGGCCATCAACGGTTCCCTGAACTGCTCGATCCTCGACGGCTGGTGGGACGAGATGTTCGACGGGGAGAACGGCTGGGCCATCAGCTCGGCCGAGACCTACGAGGATCTGGCCAAACGCGACGAGGTCGAGGCCGAGAGCCTCTTCGACCTGCTCGAGCGCCAGATCGTGCCGCTCTTCTACGAGCGCTACGGCGGACCGGTGCCCAGGCGGTGGGTGCGGCGGGTCAAGAAGTCGCTGCGGTCCCTCGGTCCCCAGGTGAGCGCCTCGCGCATGGTGCGGGACTACGTGGAGGAGATGTACGAGCCGGCCGCGCTGCGGGCCGATTCGCTCGCCGCCGCCGGCGGCGAGCGGGCCAAGGCGCTCTCGGCCTGGAAGCAGCAGGTCGCCCGGGCCTGGGCCGAGGTGCGGATCATCTCTGTCGACACCGAGTCGACGCTGGTCGACCTGGGGTCGTCGAAGAAGGTCGAGGCGCTGGTGGCCCTCGGGAAGCTCGACCAGGACGACGTCGAGGTCCAGCTCCTCCACGGCCCGGTCGGGGCCAACGAGGAGCTGCAGCCGGCGGCCGTCGTGACCATGGAGCTGGTGGGGCTGGACGAGCCCGCCCTCCACCGCTACTCCGGGTCCTTCGCCTGCGAACGGGCGGGCCGCTACGGCTTCACGGTGCGGGTCGTGCCGTCCCATCCCGATCTGCGGACCTTCGCCGAACTCGGCTGCGTCGCCTGGGCCGCGGTCTGATCAGTGGAAGGGTGACCCTGGGAGGCCAGAGTCCGACGCAGCGTGGCAAGTCGTTGATGCAGTCTTTACGGTCTGGTGGCTGAAAAGGTGGATTTTCGCACCATTTGGGGCGTTTTGTGACAGACCCAAGTACCCTTACGTGAGAAGGACTGGGGAAGCTGGGGACAACCGGAAACCGACGTCGACGTCGTCGCCTCGCGGCCGCGTCGTAGACTTCACGGCCTCGACCGTCGGGCCACCGGTACGGAGGCCAAGCGTGTGATGTCGCCTGACGAGCAGTACATCCGCCCACCCTCGCTGCGCGCCTACCTCGACAGAGGGGGCGAGCTGACGGGGTTTGCATTACTGGACTCGCTGGTGGAGGCCGTGGTCGTGGCGCGCCGTCTCCTGCCGGCGGAGACCAACCGCAAGCAGGCCGCCCGCAACCGCCGTTTCGTCGAGCGGTGGTTCGCCCGCCACGGCGGGGAGCAGCCGGTCCCGGCCACCCAGGAGCTGCTGACCTTCGCCTTCTGGAAGGCCGAGTGTCTGGAGGACCCGTCCCTCGCCGACGCCTTCGAGGCCGCCCTGCCCGCCGACACCCTGGCCCGGGCGCTGCAGCTGGTCGACGACCTGCGCCACGTCCACCCCCTGGCGGTGCGGGAGGAGATGGAGGACTGGACGTGCCGGGCCTGCGGCGAGACCTTCGCCAACGGCTCTGCCGCGGTCGTGACCAACACCGGCGAGGAACTGGGTTACGACGAGGACCTGAGCTACTGCCTCGGCTGCATGTCGATCGCCACCTCGGCGCTGGAGGCGGCGTCGGGCATCGACCGCTTCACCGAGGCCCTCGACGACGCCCGGCACCACCTGCGCCCGGTCGGGCGGATGACCGACGCCCTCCGCCGCCTCGACGACGATGACGGTGATGACGGCGACGACGACGAGCTGATCCTGGTCGACGGGCCGGTGCTGGACCTCGACGACGACACTGCGGAATGGGAAACGACCGGCGAGCTCGTCCTGGGCGACGACGTGGAGACCGTCCGCACCGAGGCCGCCCGCCTCACGACCCAGCTGGAATCCGCCGCCCGCCGCATGGCGGCCCTGGAAGCCCGCCGGGCCGCCCTGATCCGCCGCCTGGAGGATTCCGGGCGCTGACGCCGGCGCCGCCCGTCCGCCTGCGCCCTGTTCGTGAACTGGCGTTCCTTTTCCGCTGTATCGCCGATAATGAACGCCGGTTGGGTCCCGGGATCGGGCTCGGCCGAACCGGCGTTCCTTTTCCGCTGTATCGCCGGTGGATGAACGCCGGTTGGGGCGTGGCCTCAGTCGGGCGGGCCGAGGATCGCCACGGCGTCGGGGGGCAGGGTGACCGCGGCGTCGGCCAGGAAGGTGGCGGCCGGTTCCGAGGCGAGCAGGATCGTTTCGGCTTCGCCCGGGACCGGGACGGGCTGGGTGTGGTCGGCCAGGTTCACAGCCACGGTGATGGGCCCGCGGGTCAGGCAGAACCAGCCGGCGTCCTCGTCCCAGGTGGGGTGGACCTCCTCGAAATCCCCGTCGGAGAGGGCGGGGAGGCGGCGACGGAGGGCGATGAGGTCCTTGTGCCATTGGAGCAGGCCGGCGTGGGGGTCCTTGTCGGGCTCGGCCCAGTCGAGGACGGAGCGCTCGAACGTCGCCCGGTCCTGGGGGTCGGGGACGTCCGAGGGCGCCCAGCCGAAGGAGGCGAACTCCCGGCGGCGGCCTTCGCAGACGAGCCGGCCGAGCTCGGCGTCGACGTGGTCGGTGAAGTACTGGAACGGCGTGGTCGCCCCCCACTCCTCACCCTGGAACAACATCGGCACGAACGGGGCGCAGAGCACGAGGGCGGCGGCGATGTGGAGCCGGCCGGGGCTCATCAGGGCCGCCGAGCGCTCGCCGGCCGCCCGGTTCCCGACCTGGTCGTGGTTCTGGAGGTAGCCGAGTAGGCGGTGGGCGGGGATCCCGGTCAGCGGCCGGCCGTGGCGCCGTCCCCGGTGGGGGGAGTGGCCGCCGGCGTAGACGTAGCCCCGCTCCAGCGCCCGGCCGAGGGGCTCGAGGCCGCCGAAGTCCTCGTAGTAGCCCGACGTCTCGCCGGTCAGGGCGCTGTGCAGCGCGTGGTGGAAGTCGTCGCTCCAGGCGGCGTCCATCCCGTAGCCGCCGGCCTCCGGGGAGCGGACCAGCTTCGGGTCGTTGAGGTCGCTCTCGGCGATGAGGAACTTCCGCCGGCCGAGGCGGGCCTGGAGGGTGGCGACGCGCCGGGCGAGGTCCTCGAGGATGTGGACGGCGGACGTGTCGAAGATGGCGTGGACGGCGTCGAGCCGCAGCCCGTCGGCGTGGTACTCCTCCAGCCACAGGCAGGCGTTCTCGGCGACGAAGTCGCGGACCTCGTCGCTGCCGGCGTCGTCGTAGTTGACGGCCTCGCCCCAGGGGGTGGTGTAGCGGCTGGTGAAGTAGGGGCCGTAGGCGCCGAGGTAGTTCCCGTCGGGCCCGAGGTGGTTGTAGACGACGTCGATGATGACACCGAGACCCGCGGCGTGGGCGGCGTCGATGAGGCGCTTCAGCCCTTCGGGGCCGCCGTAGGCGTGGTGGGCGGCAAAGACGGCGACGCCGTCGTAGCCCCAGCCCCTCTCCCCGGGGAACTCGGCCACCGGCAGCAACTCGAGGTGGGTCACGCCGAGCTCGACGAGGTGGGGGAGCCGGCTGATGGCGGCCTCGAACGTGCCCTCGGGCGTGAACGTCCCGACGTGGGCCTCGTACACCAGCGCCCCCGACAGCGGCGCCGCGCCCCGCCAGAGGTGGTCCGTCCACCCGAAGGCGCGGTGGTCGACGACGCGGGACGGGCCGTGCACCCCCTCGGGCTGGAACTCCGACCGTGGGTCGGGCAGCGCCGGCCCCCCGTCGAGGGAGAACTGGTAGACGGTCCCCGGCCCGGCCTCGGGTACGCCGACCGTCCACCACCCGCCGGAGCCCAGCGTCATCGGGATCCGCCGCCGTTCCGCGGGCAGCACGAGGTCGACCCGCTCGCTCGCCTTGGGCGCCCACACCGAAAATGTCGTCACTCCATCCTCCAACCGGCGTTCGTTTGCCGCCCTATACCCCGAAAAGGAACGCCGGTTGACTACCCCGATCCGTCAGGGGACACGCTCGAGCAGGGCGACGGGAAACGGGCCGAGCAGGTCGGCCAGGGGCACCTCGCCGGAGAAGGTCCGGGTGCCCCCGTCGAGAGCGTCGCTCCACCGGCCGTCGGGGAGCGCCAGGGTGGTGCCGGCCCAGTCGCCGGCCAGGCCGAGCACGAGGCGGGGGGCCACGGCCACCACCCCTGCCGCGCCGGCGCCGGGTTCGGCCCCGGCGGCGGTGCGGGCCAGGGCCACGGCGTGGGTGGCCTTCGGGCCGGAGGCGGCGAGGCGCTGGTAGCCGCTGCCGACGCAGAAGTACTCCGGGCGGCGGGAACGGAGGTGCAGGGCCCGCTGCGTCAGCACCAGCTTCGGGAGCCCGGAGTCGGCCTGGGCCGGCCACACCTCGGCCGGGGAGGCCTTCTCCGCTTCGGCCAGGAGGGCTTCGCGGATGGCGAAGTCGACCGGACGGCGGTTGTCGGGATCGACCAGGGAGTGGTCCCACAGCTCGCAGCCCTGGTAGATGTCGGGCACGCCGGGCGAGGTCAGCTTGAGCAGCGCCTGGGCCAGGGCGTTGATCCGGCCCGGCTCCACCAGCGGGGCGACGAACGCCTCCATGGCGGCGGTGAACTCGTCGTCACCGAGGATGCCCTCCACGAAGCGGCGCAGGGCGTCGTCGTAGACCGGGTCCGGGTCGACCCAGCTGGTGTGCTCCTTGGCCTCCTTCGAGGCCTTCTCCATGTAGGCCAGCGCCCGCTCGGCCGACAGCGGCCAGGCTCCGACCAGCGTCTGGTACAGGAGCCACTCGGCGTTGCGATCGGGGAGCGAAGGGTCGGCCCGGTGGCGGTCGTTCAGCCGCGACCACTCCGACACCGCTCCGGCGAAGCGGGTCGGGATCTCCGACAGGAGGTACAGCCGGGCCCGGGTGTCCTCGGCGCGCTTGGTGTCATGCGTGGAGGTGGCCAGGAGCGTGCCCCCCCAGTGGCGGGCGATCTCGTCGCTCCCGGCGTGGAACTCGTCCGGACTCACCCCGAACCGGGCCGGGTTGCCGCCGACCTCGTTGAGGGCGGTGAGGCGGTTGTAGGTGTAGAAGGTCGTGTCCTCCACGCCCTTGGCCATGACCGGGCCGGTGACCTGCTGGAACCGGGCCACGAGCTCATCCTCGACCGTTTCTCCGGGGACACCCCGACCCCCGGGGCCGCGATGGCGGCCGAGGAGGATGTCGACGAGGAAGTCGAACAGCTCGCCGTCGAGGTCGGGCCGGCGGGCCCGGGCCAGCTTGGCCGCCTCCTCCACGTGGGCGACGTCGTCGGGGGACGGGCCCCCGGATCCCGATACGACAGATCCCGCCACCGCAGATCCCGGCTCGACGTAGGTGCGGTAGACCGGGAAGGCGGCGATCAGCTCCCGCAGCGTCTGGTGCAGGTCGTGGCGGGTGAAGTCGCGGTAGCGGCGGTGGCGTTCGCAGACGGCGATGGCCAGGTTGGTCAGCCGGTTGATCTCGGCCGAGAGGACCTCGGACATCACGAGGTTCTTCTTCTCGTAGACGACCTCGTCATAGTCGACCGTCTCGCCGGTGAAGGCGGTGTAGGCCTCGTTGATCGGCTCCTCGCCGGCGGGATCGACGAACAGGCCACCGACCCGGTAGGCGAAGTCGTAGCCCGTCGTGCCCGCCACCGGCCACGACTGCGGCAGCCGCTCGCCCGGCTCCAGGATCTTCTCCACCACCACCCAGGTGTGGGGGCCGGCGGCTCGCTCCAGGCGGCGCAGGTAGCCGTCGGGGTCACGCAGGCCGTCGGGATGGTCGATGCGCAGCCCGTCCACCACGCCCCGGTCGACCCACTTGAGGACGAGCTCGTGGGTGTCGAGGAAGACCGCCTCGTCCTCCATGCGCAGCGCGGCCAGGGTGTGGATGTCGAAGAAGCGGCGGTAGTCGAGCTCCCGGCCGGCGGTGCGCCAGAAGGCCAGCCGGTAGTTCTGCCGTTCGAGGAGGGCGTCGAGCCGGTCGGGTTCGGCGTTGATGGCTGCCACCTCGGCGTCGACGGCGGCGGCCACCGTCGGCTCCTCCCGCAGCAGGCGGGCCAGGTTGGCCCGGAGGACCTCCTTGTCGCGGTGGCGCTCGCGCACGCTGGCCCGGTCGGTCAGGTACGACGGCGGCAGGCGGCCGAAGAAGGTGGCCAGGCTCTCGAGCTCCATCGACCGGCAGCGGCGGGCGGCGCCCCCCAGCAGGTCGTCGAGCGAGCGGGGCGCCACCGGCAGCACGTGGTCGTAGTAGTGGACGGTGAAGGCGCCCTCGTCGCGCCGGAGGCGGAACTCGCCCGCTTCCAGCACCCGGCCGTAGTGGTCGCCGAGGATCGGCATCAGAACGGTGTTGCGGAGCTTGGCCTCGGGCGGGTCCCAGTCGACGTCGAAGTAGGAGGCGTACTGGGACGACGGGCCGTTCTCCAGCACGTCCCACCACCACCGGTTCCCGTTCACGATGGCCATGTGGTTGGGGACGATGTCGAGCACCTGGCCGAGCCCGGCCGCCCCGAGGGCGGCGCACATGCGCTCGTGGCCTTCCTCGCCCCCCAGTTCGGCGTTGACCCGGCTGTGGTCGATCACGTCGTAGCCGTGGGTCGAGCCCGCCGCCGCTTGAAGGTACGGGGACGCATACAGATGGCTCACTCCGAGCCGGTGAAGGTAGGGGGCGATGGCCGTGACGTCGTCGAACCCGAATGCCGGCTGGAGCTGGACGCGGTACGTCGACAGCGGCCAGGGGTTGCGCCGTTCCTCGGCCACTTCCGCCGACGGGTTATTCGACACGGCGGAGGACCATCAGCGACCGGGCGCCGACGTCGATCTGCTCGCCCTTCTTCACCGGCTCCCCCTCGCCGAGCCCCGGATCCCAGGCCACGGTCGTCGGCAGGGCGGGGCCGCCGGCGCCGGTCACCTCCGGCCTGACCGGTACGTCGTCGGTGTCGAGCACGACGACCCAGTGGTCGCCCCAGTCCCGGGCGGGAATGGTGAACGGCAGCGGCTCGTAGTGGGCGTTGAACAGCACCAGGAAGCTGTCGTCGGTGATCTTCTCGCCCCGGAGGTCGGGGTCGGGAATGGCGTCGCCGTTG
This sequence comes from Actinomycetota bacterium, assembly GCA_030838815.1. Taxonomy (GTDB): domain Bacteria; phylum Actinomycetota; class Acidimicrobiia; order IMCC26256; family BP-133; genus BP-133. Next base: position 357 of record JAUZEX010000380.1, on the reverse strand, counting down.
AGGAACATGCCGACCGACTTGGCGAAGCCGGAGTCCCAGTCCTCTTCGGTCATCTCCGTCCCGTCGGGGGCGAACCAGCCGATGTCGGTGACGGTCTCGCCGTGGATCGGCCGGCCCTGGAACCACCGCCGGCGGTGGAACACCGGATGGTCGCGGCGGAACTCGGCCAGCCGGGCGGTGAGGGCGACGAGGTCGGCGTTCTCCTCCTTCAGGGACCAGTCGAGCCAGGAGATCTCGTTGTCCTGGCAGTAGGCGTTGTTGTTGCCGCGCTGGCTCCGTCCCATTTCGTCGCCAGCCAGCAGCATCGGCACCCCCTGCGATAGCAGGAGCGTCATGAGCAGATTGCGTTTCTGCCGG
>JAUZEX010000733.1 GCA_030838815.1 Actinomycetota bacterium | reverse complement strand
CCACCGGGCCGGGTCTCCGGCCGACGCCGGGGGCGCCGTCGTCGCCCGGCCCCGCGGCGCCGTCGACACCGCCACCGCCGCCAGCCGCAGGCTGGGGACGGCGTCGGGCCGGGCGGTCATGAGCCGGACCTTCATCTGGAGGGCGTCGGCGGCCGGCTTCCCGTCCGGAATGACGAGCGTGTCGGTGGCCAGGTTGGCGTCGCCGTCGCCCTGGTCGTCGACCGAATGGCGGGCCACGGTCGACCCGTCGGCCGCCCACACCCCGGCGCTGTACCACTTCGTGAGCCGCCCGCCGGGGAGACGGGCCCGCAGTGACACCTCGATCCAGGACCCGGCCGGGGTGTCGGCGTCCCAGGAGGCGACGGCCTGGGTCACCTCGAACCCGGCGGCGGTCATCGGACTGGTGACCTCGCCGAACACGTAGGGCCCGCCGTTGTAGAAATTCTTGCCGTGGTACGTGCCGGCGGCGTCGACGGCACCGGGGGCAGAGGACGGGTCGAGGCTGAGGCGCCCGTCCGCCGTGCGGATGGTGCCGGGGCCGGTCTCCCAGGCCTCGAACCCTCCGGCCGCCCGCCACCGGAACTGCGACGTGAGATACCCGTCGGCGGCGCTGGCCCCGGGAGTCCCCGGAGCCGGCAGGGCTGACAGCGCCACGGCCGTCGTCAGGACCAGGGCCAGGGTTCCGCGCATGCGGGCCAGTGTGCCCCACGTCGTGACGCCCGGCGTGCCGTGCCCGCCGGCCAGCGCGTCAGCCGCCGGTGACCGCCCAGGCCGTGCCGGCGAAGCGCCACGCCATCCCGGTCAGCCGGGCCACCATCAGCAGGGTGATGGCCCCCCACAGCCACAGGAGGCTGCCGCCGACCGTGCCGGCCAGGACGGCGGCGGGGAGAAACACGGCGAAGGCCGCCACCATCGCGCCGGCCAGGAAACGGAGGTCGCCGGCGCCGATCAACACCCCGTCCAGCACGAATACGACCGCGTTCAGGGGCTGGAGGAGGGCGACGATCCACAGCACCTGGCGGGTGAGGTGGATCACCGCCGGGTCGTCGGAGAACAGCGGCGCCAGCACCGGCCGCAGCAGCGCCACCAGCGTCCCGAGGGCCAGACCGGCCAGCAGGCCCCACTCCACCATCCGCCGGGAGGCCGACCGGGCGCCCTCGGCGTCGCCGGCGCCGAGGAGGCGGCCGACCATGGCCTGGGCGGCGATGGCCACGGCGTCGAGGCTCAGCGCCAGGAAGCTCCACAGCTGGAAGGCGACCTGGTGGGCGCCCAGCGGCGCCGTCCCCAGCCGGGCGGCGACGGCGGTGGCCACGGCCAGGGCGGCCAGCAGGGAGCCCGTCCGCAGGAAGAGATCGCGGCCGATGACCACCAGCGCCCGCAGGGTGGCCGGGTCGGGCCGCCAACTCACCTCCGCCGCCCGGGCGTGGCGGGCGATGTGGCGGCCGAACACCGCCGCCGCCCCCACCTGGACGATGACCGTGGCCCAGGCCGAGGCGGCCAGCCCCATCCCGAGGCCGTAGATGGCCACGACCTCCAGCACGAGGTTGGCCAGGTTGGCCAGCAGGGCGATCCGCAGGGGGGTCATGGTGTCCTGCAGGCCGCGCAGGTAGCCGACGCCGACCAGCCCCAGCATCACCGGGACCATCCCCAGCGAGGCGATCCGCAGGTAGAGGAGCGCGTTGGGCCGCACCGGGGAGGACGGCCCCATGAGGCCGACCAGGAACGGTGCGCCGAGCACGCCGGCGAGGGCGAGAGCGACCCCGATGGCCAGCGCCAGCCACACGCTCTGCACCGCGTTGCGGGCGCTGCTCTCGGACCGCCCCGCCCCGGCCGCCCGGGCCACGGCGGCCGTCGTGCCGTAGGAGAGGAAGTTGAAGAGGGAGAAGGCGGTCGTGAGGATCGTGCCGGCCACGGCCAGTCCGCCGAGCTGCGGGGTCCCCAGGTGTCCGACGACCGCCGTGTCGGTGAGGATGTAGAGCGGCTCGGCCGCCAGTGCCCCCAGCGCCGGAATGGCCAGGCGAAGGATCTCGCGGTCGGACGGATGGCGGCCGGGGCGGGTCGGGAGGAACGTCACCGCCCGCTAGTTTTCCCGGCCGATGCGGGTCCGTGAGGCAACGAGCGACGACTACGACGAGATCGCCCGGCTGACCGTGGCCGCCTACCGCGCCCTCGACACGTGGGTCGGCGACGACTACGCCGCCCACCTGGCCGACGTCGCGGCCCGGGCCGGCGCCGACAGCACGATCGTTCTGGTGGCCGAGGACGACGGCGGCGGGCGCATCCTCGGCTCGGTCACGCTGACACTCGGTGAGGGGCCGTACTTCGAGTGGGCCCACGGCGTGGACGGCGACTGCGGCTTCCGGATGCTGGCCGTCGATCCGGCGGCCCAGGGCAAGGGTGTCGGTCCCCGCCTCGTCGACGAGTGCCTCGACCGGGCCCGCGCGGCCGGCTGCTCGCGGATGGTCATCGGATCGACCGAGTGGATGGTCATCGCCCACCGCCTCTACGGGCGGGTCGGGTTCCGCCGGGCCCCCGAGCTCGACCAGCAGTGGGGGGACATCCGGGGTCTGTGCTTCGTCCTCGACCTGCTGGCCGGCTGAGCCCTAGCGGTCGGCCCGCCCGGCCGCGCCTTGAGGTTCAGCCTGGGGGCGAAAGGGGACCGACGTCACCACGGTCCCCGGCCGGAACAGCAGGCGACCCTTGAGCGACAAGGCGATCTGGTTGTGGAGGAGCTCCTCCCACCAGTGGTGGATGGCCAGCTCCGGGATCAGCACGGTGACCCCGCCGATGGCGCCGGAGTCGGTCACCTGGTCGACGTAGCCGATCACCGCCCGGGAGATCTCCCCCGCCGGGGAGTAGACGATCTCCAGCGGTATGCCGTCGCCGTGCCGGGCCCAATCGGCCTCCAGCGTGCTCAGATCGTTGAGGTCGGAGACGACCGCCACCGCCACCAGCTTGTCGGGGTTGAGGCTGCGACCGTAGGCCAGGGCGTGGAGCACCCCCTGGTTCACCTCCTCGACGAAAAGCACCACCGTCTGGCGGTGCCGGGGCGGACGCCAGCCGGGCGGGACCCGGAGACCCTGGCCGACGAACTGGTAGTGCCGCTTGATGCCCCGCAGCAACAGCACCATCAAGGGGATGACCACGGCCGGGATCCAGGCCCCGATGGTGAACTTCGACACCAGCACGACGAGCAGGACGACGCCGGTGGCCACCGCCCCGATGCCGTTGACGACGGCGCCGAACCGCCACCCCGGTTCCCGGAGGCGCCGGTGGCGGTGCACCATGCCCCACTGCGAGAGCGTGAACGAGGTGAACACGCCGACGGCATAGAGGGGGATGAGCGCCGTCGTCTCCCCGCCGAAGGCGACGAGGAGGATGGCGGCGGCGGCGGCCAGGCCGACGATCCCGTTGGAGAAGGCGAGGCGGTCGCCGCGTCTGGCGAGTTGGCGGGGGAGGTACCCGTCCTCGGCGATGATCGAGGCCAGCAGCGGGAAGCCGGAGAAAGCGGTGTTGGCGGCCAGGGTGAGGATGGCGGCCGTCGACGCCTGGAGGATGATGTAGAGGGTGCCGCGGCCGAACACGGCCGTCCCCAGGATCGACAGGACCGTCTCGTTCTCCGACAGCGTCGGGCCGAGCCGGTGGGCCAGCAGGGAGATCCCGAAGAAGAAGACGCCGAGGATCACCGCCATCCAGGCCAGGGTGGTGGCGGCATTCTTGGCCTCCGGCCGTTTGAAGGCCGGCACGGCGTTCGAGATCGCCTCGATGCCGGTCAGGGCCACCGCCCCCGACGAGAAGGCCCGCATGAGGGCGAAGAGCGTGACGCCGGTCATGAGCGTGCCGGCCTTGGTGAAGTGGTCCAGCTGCGCCTGGTCGACCGGGAGCCGGTGGAGGCCGCCGGTGAACGACTGCCACAGCCCCCACACGATGAGCAGGCCCAGGACCCCCATGTAGATGTAGGTGGGGAAGGCGAAGATCTGGCCCGCCTCCTTGATGCCCCGCAGGTTGCCCACGGTCACGAGGACCACCAGGACGAGGCCGAGCTCCACCCGGTGCTCGGCCAGCGGCTTCACCGCCGAGGTGATGGCGGCCACCCCGGCCGACACCGACACGGCGACCGTCAGCGTGTAGTCGACGAGGAGGGATGCTCCGGCCACCAGCGCCGGGGTCTCGCCCAGGTTCTCCCGGCTGACGATGTAGGAGCCGCCGCCGTTGGGATAGGCGAAGATCGTCTGCCGGTAGCTGAAGACGACGATGGCCAGCAGCGTGACGACGACCATCGAGATCGGGATGAGGTCGTCGAGGGCGGCCAGGCCGGCCAGCGGCACCAGCACGTGGAGGATCTCCTCGGTGGCGTAGGCCGTGGAGGAGATGGCGTCCGACGAGAAGATCGCCAGGGCGATGACCTTGATGAGGCGCTGGTGCTCCTGATCCGCGCTGCGCAGCGGGCGTCCGAGCAGGAGCCGTTTGAGGACGGCGTACATGAGCCTCCCCCCGAGGCTGGGGTGTCCTTGTGGTTGGACGGACGACTTCGTCAGTCGGGGGAGGGGGGCGCCCGGAGCCGGGGCGCGGCCGCGCCGGACGGGCGCCCGCCGGGGGTCTCACCAGCGAAGCCGAGGCGGCGGCGGCCGGTGGCGCCGGCCAGGCGGCGGATGCGGTCCCCCTGCAGCCGGGCCAGCCTGGCCCGGGCCAGGGTCGTGCCCATGCCGAGGCTCTGGAGCTCGGGCTGCGACCGGAGGACGGCGTCGTCGCGCCGCGAGTTCGGGACGAGCCCGAAGGTCGTCGGCGCCCGCCGGGCGCTGACCTCGACGACGCCGAAGGGAACGGCCCGGGACCCGCCGGGGGCGGCCGCCAGACCCGAGACGCAGCTGAGCACCGCCAGCGCCACGAGCGCCGCCACCGACAGGCGGCGGCGGGCGGGGGCGGCGTCGGGCGTCGCCCCGGCGAGCAGTACGGACAGCGTCATGGTGGGCTGACTGTACGGCGGCGCTGCGACCTCCGCACCCCGTTGCGCCACCGCTTTCGTTTACTGCTTTGATCTACCGCTTGATCTACCGTTTTGAGCTACCGGGAGGTCCGGACGCTCCCGTCGGGCACGAACTCCCGGACGCAGGCCCGTCCGGCCCGCTTGGCGTCGTAGAGGGCGAGGTCGGCCCGGGCCAGGAGGGGCAGGAGCCCTTCGCCGGCCTCGGCACCGGCGACGCCGATGCTCAGCGTGATGTTGACCACCCCGTCCTCGGTGACGACCGGGGTGGCGGCCACGACCGAGCGGATCCGCTCGGCCACGGCGAAGGCGGCCGCGCCACCGCAGTCGGCGAGGGCGACGACGAGCTCGTCGCCGCCGTAGCGGCCGACGAGGTCGGCGCTGCGGAGTTGCGACTTCACGCCCGCGGCCACGACTGACAGCACCCGGTCGCCCGCCCGGTGACCGAACGTATCGTTGACGTCCTTGAAGTAGTCGACGTCGATCATGAGGATGCTGTGCCGGGTGCCGGGCAGGCCCGGGCCCTCGAAGAGCAGCTCGGCCTCCTCGAAGAAGGCCCGGCGGTTGGGGAGCCCGGTCAGCGGGTCGACGTTGGCCAGGTTCTGCAGCCGGGACATCAGCCGCCCGTTCTCGGAGATCATGTGGACCTGGCGGACGAGGACCAGCGCGGTGATGGCCGCCGCACCGAGGATGAGGCCGTCGAGGGGGTAGACGGCGGCCCGGTGCCCGACCAGCAGCAGCAGGGCGTAGGCCAGGGCGACGGCGAGGTACGGCAGGCGGGACAACCGCTGCTCGCCCCGCCGGGGGTGGCTCCGGCCGAGCCCGGCCAAGGATGGGTGGCCGTCGGGGCCGGCGGCGCTCGCCGGGGCCACGGCCCGGGCGGCGAGGAAGAAGAGACACCACGCCGCCAGCCAGAAGCCGTCCGGCCACCCGCCGCCTTCGTAGGTGCCGGAGAGGGAGAGCCGGGCGAAGGCGACGTCGGCGATGACGAGGGCCCCCACACCCCCCACCAGGATGCGGAAGGCGGCGTCCATGGCGGTGGTGCGGCGCAGCAGGTTCACCACCACGCCGGAGAACAGCAGCAGGTCGCCGACCGGGTAGGCGATGTTGAGCACCATGGCGAGACCCGGGCCGGGATGGCTGTGGACGGTCGGGCCCACCACCAGGTACCAGATGCCCATGGCGGCGCAGAGCAGAACGGTGAGGGCGTCGAGGCCCATCCTCGTCCAGTCGCTCCGGCGGCGGACGGTGGACGGGAACGACAGCAGTGCCCGGACGCCCAAGGGATAGAACGCGATGTAGGCGGCGTCGGCGAGGGACGGGAACGGATGCTGGCGCAGGACCGCGTCGTAGACGAACCAGATGAGGTCGCCGGCCCACCAGCATCCGAAGGCCACCGCCAGCCGCCGCCACGCCCGCTGGACGCCGGGCTCGACGTCGGGCCGAGACGACACCCGGTAGGCGGCAACGGTGGCGACGAGGCCGAGCAGGACGGGGCCGACGTCGCCCACGATGTCCTGGAAGCGGGCGCCGCCCAGCCCGGTGGAGGGCGCGGCGATCAGGACCATGGTCGCCAGCACCACGACGAGTGTGGAAGGCGAGAGGAGGCGCCGCACATTTCGGGTCATCGGCCCCATTTGCGACCGGCTTGAGTGGCGTTCGGTAGCCTGTAGTCGCAGTCAGACTACGTTGGAGGAGAAGGCGCTGTGATCTTCCGTCGACCCGTTGGGCGCGGCCTGGCCCTCACGGTAGCCCTTGTCCTCGGTTTCGGGGCTGCCTGCGCCAGCGAGAAGCCGCGACCGTCCACGGCCGACAACGCCACGACGACGACGACGACGGTGGCGTCGTTGGGCGGGAACCTGACCGTGCTGGCGGCCGCCTCGTTGACGGAGTCGTTCAACGAGATCGGCAAGGCGTTCGAGGCGCTCCACCCCGGCACCAAGGTGACCTTCAGCTATGACGCCTCCTCGGCGCTGGCCACGCAGGCCGACAACGGGGCGCCGGCCGACCTGTTCGCTTCGGCCGACGCCGCCAACATGAAGAAGGTCACCGACGCCGGCAACGCCAAGGACCCCAAGGTCTTCGCCCACAACCGCCTGGCCCTCCTGGTGAAGAAGGGCAACCCCAAGAAGATCGGATCCCTCAAAGACCTCGACAAGGCGGCTGTGACCTTCGTGCTCTGCGCCGTCGAGGTGCCATGCGGAAAGTACGGCGCCCAGGCGCTGGCCAAGGCGGGCGTGAAGGCAAAGCCGAAGTCGCTGGAGCAGAACGTGAAGGCCGTCGTGACCAAGGTGACGACCGGACAGGTCGACGCCGGGATCGGCTACGTGACCGACGCCAAGGCGGCGGCGGCGCAGGCGGACGCAGTCGGGATCCCCGACGAGCTCAACGTGGTGGCGGAGTACCCCATCGCCGTCCTCAAGCAGTCGGCCAACGCCAACCTGGCCTACGCCTTCCTGGACTACGTCCTCGGGCCTGACGCCCAGGCCATCCTGGCCCGATTCGGGTTCACCGGTCCCTGATCCGGGGTTCAGTCGCACTAGGGAGTTTCACCTGCCCTCCCCTAGTCGCACTAGGGGGTTTCACCTGCCCTCCCCTAGTCGCACTAGTACGGGGTCGGGCCGGGGAGTAGGCCGACCGGCGTAGACCCCATGCCGGTCGAGGCTTCGGCGTGTCCCGAGTGCGCCGCTCCGGGCGCTTCCGGCTCGTTGGCACCGTGGGGATTTGGGTCTGAGGTGGTCACGACACCCCAGTCAACCTGAACTAGTCATCCGGCTCATTGAGTGGGCTTCGACCCCAAGTTTGTTAACGCCGTCTCAAGGGCCGCCGGGCGCCTCCCGTTACCTGGTTTCGACAGCAGCGCTGAGGCACAGGCGCTCAAATTCCAGTAAGGGAGCATCATGCGCAAGACCCAGAAGCGGGCCCTCCTGATCGCCGTTCCGGTTGTTGGTTTTCTGAGCGGAGCGGCGCTCGTCGTCCCCGCCATGGCGTCCTCAACCACGCCGAAGTCCTCCGGGATCGGTGGCATCCTCGGCGGAAGCTCCGGCGGCGTCCTGGGCGGCGTGACCAAAACGCTCGGCGGCGTGACGGGCGGGGGCGCCGGTGGTCTGCTCGGTGGCGTGACGGGCGGGGGCGCCGGCGGTCTGCTCGGTGGAGTGACGGGCGGGGGCGCCGGCGGTCTGCTCGGTGGAGTGACCGGGACGCTCGGCGGTGTGACCGGTGGTTCCGGTGCGGGTGGCCTGTTGGCGCCGGTGACCGGGGTGCTGGGTGGTGTGACCGGTGGCGGTGCGGGTGGTTTGTTGGCGCCGGTGACCGGTGTGCTGGGTGGTGTGACCGGTGGTTCGGGTGCGGGTGGCCTGTTGGCGCCGGTGACCGGGGTGCTGGGTAGCGTGACCGGTGGGGGCGCGGGCGGCATCCTCGGTTCCGTGACCGGCACGCTCGGTGGTGTGACGGGCGGTTCGGGTGCGGGTGGGCTGTTGGCGCCGGTGACCGGGGTGCTGGGGAGCGTGACCGGTGGGGGCGCCGGCGGCATCCTCGGTTCCGTGACCGGCACGGTCGGCGGCGTGACGGGTGGAAGCGGGGGCGGGCTCCTCGCCCCGGTGACCGGAATCCTGGGAGGGGTGACGGGCGGGAGCTCGGGCGGCCTTCTGTCTCCGGTGACCGGCATCCTCGGGGGTGTGACCGGCGGGAGCACGAGCGGTCTCCTGGGCGGCCTCCACCTGTAGCCGAAGCGACTCTGACTGACGGTACGAGGCGGGGCCGGGAAGCGCCGGCCCCGCCTTCCCGCGCCCTCGAACCGGCGTTCCTCACCGGCTATGTCCGGGGGTGGCGAACGCCGGAACGACGAGAGTTGGCCCTGGATGAAACCGGCCTTCCACACCGGGCTCTGGCCGCGGTGAGGAACGCCGGAACGACCTGCGGCTACTTCGTGGAGGGCTTGCCGGCGACGGCGTCCGGGGCGGGCGGGGTCGGGGGGACGGCTGGGCCGATCGTCGGGATGCCGGTTCCCCGGACGTCGGAGGCGACCGGGGTGTTGGGGGGTGGGGCGATGGCGTCGGGGTGGAGGGCGATGACCGAGGTCTCCCACGGCGTCCCGTTGTCGAAGTGGCCGAGGAACCGGTAGGCGGGGACGAGATCGAGCCGGGCCCGCCCGTCCTCGAACACCGGAGCCTGGAGTAGGCCCAGCTCAACCCCGGTGATGGTGACCGCCTGGGGCGTCGGTGTGGAGCAGCTCGGGACGAACGACGACGCGGCCTTCTCCGGCGGCAATGGCATCGTCTCCGGCGGGCAGACCGGCGCAATGGCCGGTGTCGCCATTCCAGGGGCCGGCACCGGAGTGGCCGGTGTCGCGATTGCGGGCGTGGGTACCGCATCGCCACCCTGGAGCGGCAGGCGGCTCGGCGCCGCAACCGTCGAGCCGGCGGCAACCGGCTTCGTTCCGGCGGCCGAACCGCTGACGCCGTTGCCCGTCGCGGCCGGGTCGACGGTGAGCCCGTCGCCGGTGGTGCGCTCGGTCATGACCGCCGGGAGCTGGGGAGCGGACTGGAGTTCCTTGAGGGCGGCGTCGACGCCCCGGAGCTTGTAGTCACCGCCACGTTGGAAGGTCACCCAGGAGCCGTAGAGGTTCTCGATGCGGCCGTCGGAGCGGAGGGTCAGGTTCCACACCGGCCACTCGACCCGGTGCCCGTCGAGAACGGGGAAGACAGCGACGTTGAAGCCCTTGACCGGAGCCGGCGGGGGTGGGCACTGCGGCAGATCGCCGCCCGGAACCGGCTTGTCCGCCGGAGTCGGTTGCACCACGTCGGGTGGCGACACCGCCGGGGAGGCGGAGTTGGCGCCGGGGTTTCCCTGGTTCACCTGCCGGAGCTTCTCGGCTTCCAGCTTCTTCAGTTCGTCGCTCGAGACGGCGGGGGCGGCGCAGGCCCAGCCCACTCCGATATCGGTCTCGGTGGTCTCGATCCTCCAGGAGGCCGCGGGAGCGCCCATCCGGTCGAGGAAAGCCCGGACCCGGCCCTCGGCGTCGACCCGGGACAGCGCCGGCCCGACAGGCCCGTCGCCCGAGCCGTTGGAAACGATCCCTGAGCCGGCCGAGGCGCCGGAGGCGGAGCCGGGGGCGGAACTGGAGGCGGAGCCGGGGGCGCTTTCGCGGGCGGCGCCGTCGGTCGGGCTGCCGGGGCTCGACCGGTAGTAGCTGATCGACCACATGTCTTCGCCGGGGAAGGCGGCAAGGGTCCAGTTGCCGTCGTCGGCGAACCAGCCGCCGTCGCGCTGCGCCGGCGTGGCGGACACGCCGAGGGCTCCGGCCATGCGGGCGACGGCGGCCCGGTCGAGGGCAGGGGCCGACACCTTCCAGGCGGCGGCGTGGTCCGGGAGCGAGGGCAGCGTGCCGTCGACCTTGAACGTGAGGCCCCAGCCGCCGTACGGGTAGCCGAAGCTCCGGCTGTCGGCCGAGGCCAGGCCGCCGGCGGCGGTGGCGGCGGCGGCCGGGGTGGCGGGGGCGGCGGCCCTTTCCGTTCCGGTTCCGTTGCCATTGCCGGCCATGAGGGCCAGCGGAGCCGGTTTGGGGTGCCCGGCCCCGGCGGCGACGGCGACGCCGCTCGCCACCACCGCCAGCATGGTGACGCCGGCCAGCACGACTCGGCGGTGCCGGGATCGGCGGGGAGCGGGGGGTACTGCCTCGGGCTCGATCACGGTGTCTTCCTCCTGGAGTGTCGCCCGTTTCGACGCCGCCCCGAGTCGGTCGGTTCCCGCTACGACCACAATCCGCGTTCAACTGCTCGCCGTTCGCGCAAAGGCTCCGTCGGCGAGATGGCGACCGCCCGCGACCTACGGGTTCGGTGGTCCCGAACTCAAGCGGGACCGACTGCGGGACCCGGCTGTCGGCGGCGGCGTTTAGCGGGCGACGGAGGGCGAGTCGGCGTCGGCGACGAAGAGGCGGGGGGTGCCGGTTCCGTCGGCGGGGACGGCGTAGATGATCGGCGCCCCGACTCCGGTGTCGACGGCGTAGACGACGGTCGCGTTGTCAAGCCACTCGGCCTGGTCGTCGACGTTGCGGGTCTCGGCCAGCGGGTGGTCGTGCAGCGTGGCGAGGTCGAGCACGGCCAGCTGCCACGTCGGAGCGTTGGCCTCACCGGCACTGGTCCTCTGCTTGAAGGCGATCTTCGTGCCGTCGGGCGAGAGGTCCGGGCACTCCACCCCGTCCCGCAGGATCTTCACCTTCCGGTCGGAGATGTGCCCGTCGACGAGGTAGGTGTGGCCCTTCGTCCCGAGGGTGGCGAAGAAGTGGTTGCTGTCGGCGGGATCGAACGTCACGCCCCAGAAGTTGTGGTCGGGCGACTGCAGTTCCTGCCCGCCGCTCCAGACCGAGAACCCCTCGAGGTTGACGAATTCGTTGCCGGTGGCCATGTCCCAGATGGTCGTACGGGTGGAGAAGGAGCCGGGGGCGTAGGAGTCGCCCGTCACGAAGACGGTCGACATGCCGTACTTCCCGTCGGCCGACACCCGGGCCCGGCTCGGGACGCCGGCCAGCGGCTTCTCGGCCCGGGCTTTGAGGTCGGGGCCGAAGAACACGGCCTTGTAGGGGTTGAGGATGTCGCCGTGGTCGGAGAGACAGATCCCGTTGCCGGCCGCCATGTAGAGGCGGGCGCAGGCCAGGTCGGTGACCGCCCGGGCGCCGGCGGGGTCGCCGAGCGGCAGCACGCCGGCGTAGCCGGCCTGGCCGGCGGCCATGTCGCGGACCAGCAGGTGGGGCTGGGCCATCACGGCGGCGGGCGACGGCGCCCCGGCGGCCAGCGCGCCGTGGGCGTCGAGCGTGCGGGTGTTGCGGCCACCGGCATGGGCGACATAGCCGACGGCGACCGCCACGCAGACCAGGCACAGGGCAATGAACCCGAACAGCCGCCAGCGCTCCCGCGTCGGCGCGGCGGGGCCAGGCTCCGGGGCGGCGGCGTCGGTGGCCCTCTCCGGGGCAAGCGTCATGGGGTCGGCACCTCGTGGCGGGTCGACGGGCGGCGGAAGAGGACGACGACGGCGAGCGGAATGGCGACGACGATCCCGATCAGGAAGCACGACACGGCACCGCTCGGCCCCCAGAGGCCCCACACGATGCCGAACAGGAGGGAGGCTCCGAGCTTGCCGGCCGTGGTGACCGTGGTGAGCCAGGCCAGCCCGCTGCTGCGCAGCTCGTCGGGGATCACGGCGCTGGCCAGGGCCATGAGGACACCGTCGGTGGCGGCGTAGTACGTCCCGAGCAGCCCGAGGATCATGGCGACGCTGAGGAAGCCGGAACCCGGCCCCGCGGCCCGGAGCAGGAGATAGCAGCCCACCAGCACGACGTGCCCGCCGAGGAAGACCGGTGCCGGCCCGATCCGGTCGGCCAGCCGGCCGAGGGGGACGGCGAGCAGCAGGTAGGCCAGGGCCGTCCCGACGAACAGGAGCGGGAAGAACCGGGACTCCATGTGGGTGTGCCGCTGGTAGGAGAGGTAGATGAAGGCGTCGCTGATCGTCACCAGGCTGAGCGCGGCACCGGCGACGGCGATCCGGCGGAACGCCTTGTTGGCCAGCAGCCGGCGTGCGGCGTGCTTCGTGAGCGCCTGGGCCCGGGCGACGTCGAGGCGCTCCTTGGGCGGGTTCTGCACGAAGAAGACGAGGACGCCGAGGCCGAGGATGGCCACGCAGAAGCTCACGACGAAGACGGAGTCGTAGGCGCCGGTGGCGACGCTGAGGAGGGCGAAGGCGAGGATGGGGCCGATCAGCGCCCCGACCGTGTCGAGCGCCCGGTGGATCCCGAACGACTCGCCCATCCGCTCGGGCGAGCTCGACAGCGAGATGAGGGCGTCACGGGGGGCCGTGCGCACGCCTTTGCCCGTCCGATCGAGGAAGAGGATGCCGGCTGTGGGGCCGGCGGTGGTGCTGGCCAGCAGGCCGAGCTTGCAGACGGCCGACAGGAGGTAGCCGAAGCCGGCCACCTCCTTGTGGCGCTGGCGGCGGTCGGCGAACGTCCCGCCGACGATGCGCAGGATGGCGCTCATGCCCTGGTAGATGCCGTCGAAGACCCCGAAGCCCAGCGCCGACAACCCCAGCACGTTGATGAGGTAGATGGGCAGGACGGCGTTGACCGATTCCGACGAGATGTCGGTCAGCAGGCTGTTGATGCCGAGCAGGACGACGTTGCGGTGGATCCTCGGCGCGGGCGCTCCAGCCCCGGCGCCGGCGGATCCCGGTGCCTCCGGGCCCTCGGAGCTGCCACCGGCCTTCGGGGCCGGCCGGTCACGCACGGAGGAGTACAGGGGGCCTCCCGGCCTCGGCGGACGGACAACGACAGTCGCGGTGGTTCCGGGCCAAAGCTCATTTTGGCCCGGTCGTAGTGTCGGTCATCGGACCCCCTTGGCGAAGAGGGCCGCGCTCACATCGCCCCCTATGTCCGAAAGGCCCCAATCCATCAGGGAGGTGCCCCCCGGCGGACGGCCGAATGAAGGGCCGTGGACAGGACGACGGTCCGATCGCGCTCCAGGATGCTCGGGTTCGTGGCCCTGAGCGTCGTCTGCGTGGCGACGGCGACCGGTTACGTCCTGCATTCGAGGGGCCGGGTGCGGGCGCTGGCCCAGGCGGCGGCGGCGCTGCCGGCGGCGGCGCCCGAGTCGGTGGCGGCGGTCGAGGCCGAACCGCACGTGCTGTTCCGCAACATGTCGGTCGCGGCCCAGGCGGGCCTGGTCGCCCTCGCCCCCCTCAACCAGGCGGACGGGCCCCGCCAGATCACCGGCTACTCCTGCCGACGCCTCTACATGGCCGCCGGGCACGGCCTGTGCCTGGCCGAGAAGGCCGACGACCCCTTCGGGTCGCCGTACCGGGTCCGGTTCTTCGGGCCCGACTTCACGACCGTCCACGAGCTGCCTCTGGCCGGCCTGCCGAGCCGGGCCCGGGTCTCGCCCGACGGCGCGCTGGGATCGGCCACCGTCTTCGTCAACGGCGACTCGTACGCCGGCGGCGCCTTCTCCACCCGCACCACGATCTTCGACATGGCCAGCGGCACATCGCTGGGCGACCTCGAGACCTTCGCCACCTTCAAGGACGGCAAGCGGCTCCAGGGGGTCGACTTCAACTTCTGGGGTGTGACCTTCGCCCGCCAGCCGGGCCGCTTCTACGCCACGCTGGGGACGGGCGGGCACACCTACCTGGTCGAGGGCGACCTGGCCGCCCGCACCCTCAAGGTGCTGCGGGACGGGGTGGAGTGCCCCTCCCTCTCCCCCGACGGCAGCCGGATCGCCTTCAAGAGCAAGGTGTCGAGCGGCGGGCTGGGCGGGGTGAAGTGGCGGATCAGCGTGCTGTCGCTCGACACGCTGGCCGACCACCCGCTGGCCGACACCCGCAACGTCGACGACCAGGCGGAGTGGCTCGACGACGGCACCGTGCTCTACAGCGTGGAATCCGACACCTACGCCGTGGCGGCCGACGGGACCGGTGCCCCCCGCCTCTTCGCCCACCGGGCCGACTCGCCCGTGGTGCTACCCGCCGACCCGCCCCCGGCAGGGGTTGCGGCCGGCTGACCCGCCTCCGGCGGCACCACCCGCATGGGGCACGAGCCCGCCGGCTGACCCGCCCAGCCGGCGCAACCGGTGGCGCCGGCCCGACATCGACGGCCGTGAACACCCCTCGAAGCGCAACCGGTTGCACCCCCGGTGCCGGGCGGCGGTCAGGCGCCCGGGTGGGTTCCGGTAGTGGTGGCGGTCAGGCGCCGGGGCGGAGTCGGGTGCGGCGGCGGGGTTCGGCGAGAACGATGGCCAGGCCGCCCAGGGCCAGGAGTCCCCCGGCACCGGCGAGGGGGAGGTGGTCGTCGAGACCCGTCCGGGGCAGGGCGGTCGTCGGGGCCCCGGCGGTCGGACGCGCCGATGGGATGACGGCCGGGGTCGGGGCGTAAGCGGCCTTGGGGATGGCCACCGCGGCCGGGCGGCCGCCGGGTGCCGCGGCGGCGCTGGCGGCTTCGAAGGCGGCCCGGGCGGGTGGGGTCGAGGAGGCGGGATCTGGTGAGCCCATGCGGTTCCGGGTCCTTGGGCCGGGCGCTCCACTGGCGACGGGGGACGGCGGGCCGGCCGGGCCGGGGCCGTTCGGGGTTCTCGCCGGCGGGCCGGCCAGAGAGTCCGCCGCCGGGGAGGCCGGGGCCGGGGCGGCGTCCGACGTCCGGCCCCCGGCTCGGGTGGGCGGCGGGGCGTCGGCGGCCCGGAGCCTGAAGCACACCGGGCTCGTCGGACGGGCGCGGCCCTCGTCGGCGCCCGCTCCGACCAGGACGCTCTGCTCGCAGGCCAGCGAGCCGGGCTCCCCCGACGGAAGGTTCAAGGTGAGGGCCAGGCTGCCGCTGTTGGCGGGCGTGTCGGTCACCATCGTGAGGGCGGGGACGCCGCGACCGTCGACGCCGACGCAGGTGACGATCTGGCGCAGCCCGTCCGACCAGGCGGCGGGCTCCCAACCGATGCTGACGGTCATCGGGTCGCCGGACGGGCCCTCGCCCACCACCGGCCCGCCGGCCGGGCCGCGGTCCCCGAAGGTGGCGCGGCACAGGGCGGCGGCGGACCCCCCGGCCGGTCCGGCGCCGGCGGCGGCGGCGGCGGTCAGAGGAACCAGCCCGGTCACCACGGCGCCCAGCGTGACGTGGCGGACGACTGCCTTGCGGTTCATCTTGCCTCCGTGTCCCGGCGCCGCGACGGCGCCAAGTATGGGACACCGCGACCGATTCGTCACCCGGTGTTTACGAAGAGCGCGGGGTTGCGACGGCCAGCGCGGGGCGGGGCTGGAGCGGGGCTCAGCAGGCGGTCTGGGTGGTGGGGGCCGGCTTCGGGCGGCGGGTGTGGTCGACCATCCGCCACGAGTTGGCCTGCATGACGGCGTTGACGTCGCAGGCCGGGATCGGCGCCGGCGTGGGGTTCACCAGCGGCGACATGAGGTCGCCGTCGAAATTGGCGTGGCCGATGCCCAGGGCATGGCCGAACTCGTGCTTGGCGATCTCCTCGATGGCGCCGGCGAAGACCGGCGACGGCCCGCCGTCGACCCCGATCTCGACCCGGGTGACGAGGCGCCGGCCGTTGAGATAGGTGGTGGTGAGGCCCCGGGCACCGGTGGCGCCCGGGCTCTCCCCGCCGTCGGCGGCGCCGGGCCCGTAGAGGAAGGCGATGTCCGCCTTGTCGATCACCTCGGACATGGTCAGGTCCGGGAGAGCGTCGTCCCAGGCCTGCACCGCGCCGCGGAGGATCGACAGCGCGGTGGGGTCGGCTCCGCTGACCGAGTAGGTGAGGACGCCGTCGCTGAGCCGGTTGCCCCAGGCGCAGCAGATCCCCACGGCCCGGCCGCTGTCGGCCACCGCTTCGCCGCCCACCGCAATCCACCAGCCGCCGGAG
>JAUZEX010000690.1 GCA_030838815.1 Actinomycetota bacterium | reverse complement strand
GACGACGCCGACGTGCCCGAAGACGGCGCCTCCGCCGAACCGCCGGCCCCGGCCGCAGCCAAGCCCGTCGCCGCCAAGCCCATCGCCGCCAAGCCGGTCGCCGCCAAGCCCGCCGCCGCCAAAGCGGTCGCCGCCAAGCCCGCCGCCGCCAAGCGGGTCGCAGCCAAGCCGGTCGCCCCCGCCCCGGTCGCCGCCAAGCCGGTCGACGAGTACGACGAGTGGGCGGACTACCAGATCGAGTACCCCGAGTACTCCGACTCGGGGGAGGTCCGATGATCTGGTTCCGGGCCCTCGGACGGGTCGTCCGCACCGCCTTCGCCGCCGATCCGTGGCGGGCCGCCCTCGTCTTTACCGTGCTGCCGCTGATGCAGCTCACGCAGGTGCTGTCGGCCTGGTGGCTCAAGATGCTCATCGACGGCATCGTGAAGGGCGACGCCGGCGCCGCCGGCATGGCCATCACGCTGGTGGCGTTGCAGATCGTCGCCACCCACGTGCTCGTCGTCGTCCTGTCCAAGGTGCGGTTCACCCTCCAGGAGAAGACCAGCCTCCACTTCGAGCGCGAGCTGCTGGCCATGGTGGCCGGCCTCCCCGGGATCGAGCACCACGAGCGCCCCGAGTACCTCGACAAGATCCAGGTCCTCCAGGCCAACCGGGCCGCCTTCGCCGGTGCCGTCTCCGCCGTTGTCAGCAACGTCGGGGTGCTGGCCCAGGCGGCCGGGACCGGCTTCCTCCTGGCCCACGTCCACCCGCTGCTGCTGCTCCTGCCACTCCTCAACCTGATCGCCTTCGTGACCGACGCCAAGGGCGGGGCGATCATGGTGGCCGGCGCCGAGGACGCCGCGTCAGACGAGCGCCTGGCCCGGGAACACTTCCAGATGAGCACCTCCTACGGCTTCGCCAAAGAGGTCCGGGTCTTCGGCATGGCCGACGAGATGCTCGGCCGCCACCGCCGGGCGGCGGAGAACGGCCGGACGAAAATGGTCCGGGCCGCGGTCAAGGGGGCGGCGTGGGACGCCCTCGGCGGGTTCATCGCCGTGGCCGCCAACATGGGAGCGCTGGCCTTCGTCGTGTACCGGGCCCAGCACTCCGGGGCCACGGTCGAGGCGGCCGGTGATCTCGTCCTCGTGCTGCGGCTCACCTCCATGCTCAACGCCCAGATCGCCGGCATCGCCCACTCCACCGGGATGCTGGTCCAGACCCTCCAGGTGGCCGTGCGTCACATCTGGCTCCTCGACTACGCCAAGGAGCAGCACTCCGCCCGCTCCGGTGAGATGGCGACCCCGGACCAGCTCCGGGGCGGCATCGCCTTCGAAGGCGTGTCGTTCGCCTACCCCGGCACGGAGACCGAGGTCCTGGCCGACGTGAACCTGTGGCTGCCGCCCGGCGCCGTGGTGGCCGTCGTGGGCGACAACGGCGCCGGCAAGAGCACGCTGGTCAAGCTGCTGTCCCGCATGTACGAGCCGTCCGCGGGCCGCATCTCGGTCGACGGCGTCGACCTGGCCCGCTTCGACCCCGCCGCCTGGCGCTCCCGCCTGTCGGCCGCCTTCCAGGACTCGTGCCGGTTCGAATTCCTCCTCGGGGAGACGGTCGGCATCGGCGACGTCGACCGGATCAACGATGCCTACCCGATCCTCATGGCCTGCGAGCGGGCCGGTGCCGGGGCGGTCCTCGAGACCCTGCCCGCCGGGCTCAACACCCAGCTCGGCCGCCGCTTCGAGGGCGTCGAACTGTCGGGCGGCCAGTGGCAGCGCCTGGCCCTGGCCCGCTCAGCGATGCGCGACCCGCTGCTGCTCCTGCTCGACGAGCCGACCGCCAACCTCGACGCCGAGGCGGAGTTCGCCCTGTTCGAGACCATCTCCCGGGCGACCCGCCGGGCCCGCTCCCGGGGGGCGGTGACGATGCTCGTCTCCCACCGGTTCTCCACCGTGCGGATGGCCGACCTCATCGTCGTGGTCGACGGCGGCAAGGTCCTCGAGGTCGGCAGCCATGACGAGCTGATGGCCCGGAGCGGCCTCTACGCCGAGCTGTTCACCCTGCAGTCCTCGGCCTACGCCTGAGGACCGATACGTGCACTGAGTGCCACTTTGGGTTAGTTTGCGGGCCTCCGGATGAGGAGGACCCATTGCGCAAGCCGCTCACTGCCGCCGTCCTGCTCGGCGGGCATCTGCTGTTCGCCCTCGTGCCCACTTCCGCCCACGCCGGCCCGGTACCCCCGGGCGGACCGGTGCCGCCGGGCGGCCCGCCGGCCGCGGCGGCCTATAGCAGCGCCTCGTACGACGACCACTACCGCTGCATGTATCACTGCGAAGAACGGGGCTACGGCCGCGACGGGAGCTACGGATACGACCGGGGGTACGACCGCTACCAGCAGGACCGCGTGTACCACAACGGCGAATGCTGGTATCACGACAGCGGGGGCTGGCACCGGTGCGGCTACGGCTACCACGACGACAGCTCGCATCGCCACCATCCCCGCCAGCCGTAGCGGGCGGCCCGGCGGCTAGCCCGGAACGCCCCGCAGGACGGCGAAGCTGGCCGTCGGCGTCGTCCGCCAGTCGTAGATCGAACCGCCGAGCGAGCGGCTGTCGGCGCAGGCCCGCGCGAAGTTGCGGTAGTCGACGTCGGTCGACTTGTTGTCCGTGCCCCCCACCGGGTGGACGGCGGCATCGGGCAGCCCGAGGTTGGCCCGCACCCGCCGCACGTTCTCCTCGGTGTATCGGTAGGCGTCGCGCCAGCCCGAGCTCTGGCTGCGGAACGTCCAGTAGGCCATCGGCATCCACACGTCGTAGACCGGAGCCAGCTCCCGCCAGGGGAATCCCGGCCAGTACTTCGGGTTCACGGTCTCGATGAGGACGGGCGGCAGGGGGATCGCCGCCAGCGCCGCGCCGCCCACCGCCGCCCGGAGCCGGTGGGACAGGTCGATCAGCCGGAGGTTCCGCTCGGCGGCGTCGGGCACGTCCTTGGTCCACTCGACGTCAACGCCGATCCCGTCGAAGCCCTGGCCCTCGGAGCGGAAGTCGCGCATCGCCAGGAGCCGGCGCATGTCCGAGTCGAGGTCGTAGAACTTCGGCAGGTACCAGGCCACGATCTTCATGCCCCGGGCGTGGGCTCGGACCAGCATCGGGCTCAGGATCTCGGGGTTGACAAGATCGCCCGGAGAACGGGCGTCGTCCTTGGCCGCCTGGAGATAGAGCGTCTTCACGCCGGCCGCGGCCAGGTCGTCCATCGACTCCGGCGTGACCGGCGGCGGCGCCCCGTTGCTCTGGAACTCGGGGCTGAAGTCGTAGGCGTCGACCCAGGTGCCCAGGCCCCGGTAGACCGAGACGTCGCGCACGGGCGGCGGTGACACCGGCGGCAGGGCGGCCACCGGCGGGAGCGGGGCGCGGGGGACGGGCGGGTCGGTGGTCGTCGTCGCCGCCGCCTGACGCGCGGTGGCGGCGGTGGTGGCCGGCCGGGGGGTGGTGGTGGTCGGGGCCCCGGTGGTCGCG
>JAUZEX010000675.1 GCA_030838815.1 Actinomycetota bacterium | reverse complement strand
GCGGTGCACCGCTGGCCGTCGGCTACATGGCCTCCCGCTTCGCCGGGGCACCCGTCCCCGCCACCTGCCCCTGACGGAGCGTCACCGGCCCGGGCCGCCGGGTACGGTCAGCCGATGACCGCCGACGAAGTTCGGGACGGGGTGCCGCTGACGAACCTCGACCAGCCGCTGTTCGACGGCGCGGGGGCGACCAAGCGGGACCTCGTCGACTACCTCGAGGCCGTCGGCGACCGCATCGTCGCCGCCCTGCGGGACCGGCCGCTGTCGGTGGTGCGGGCCCGCCCGGGGCAGGAACCGTTCATGCAGAAGAACCTCCCGAAGTACGCCCCGGAGTGGGTGGCCAGGGTGTCGTCGTGGGCCGAGACGTCGAAGCGGGAGGTGACCTACGCCCTGTGCAACGACCGGCGGACGCTGCTGTGGTTCGCCAACCAGCGGGCCGTCGAGTACCACCCGACGCTGGTCCGCACCGATGCCGGTGACCACCCGACGCACCTCGTGCTCGATCTCGACCCGCCCGCCGCCGACGGCTTCCCGATGGCCGTGCGGGCCGCCCATCTGATCCGCCAGACCCTGGCCGACGCCGGCCTGGAGGGGGCGGTCAAGACGAGCGGCGCCAAAGGGGTGCACGTCTTCGTCCCGGTCGAGGCCACGGCGACCGTCGAGGAGGTGGCCGCCGCCACCCGGGCCCTGGCCCTGCGGGCCGAGCGGCTCGACCCCGCGCTGGCCACGACGGCGTTCATCCGGGACGACCGGGGCGGCAAGGTGTTCCTCGATTCGACCCGGGCCGGCGGGGCGACGGTGGTGGCCGCCTACAGCCCCCGGGTCCGCCCCGGTGCCCCGGTGTCGTTCCCGGTCCCCTGGAGCGACATCGACCGCGTCGCCCCCGGCGACTTCACCCTCCACACCGCGGTCGCAGCGCTGGGCGACGCCGACCCCTGGGCCGACCTGATGCCCGCCCCGCAGCCGCTGAGCGCCGCCCTCGTGGAGGAGGGCCGGGCGATTCCCGGCGGCCGGGTCCAGGCCATGCACGAAGGCAAGCGCCGGGCCCGCGCCCGCCGCGGCTGAGAACCACGGCGTGAGCGAAGATGGAGCGATGGACGGGTCGGGATGAGCGAGGCCGGGGTCAGCCTCTATGAGGCGGCGGGCGGGATGGCGTTCTTCGAGCGCCTCGTGGGCGACTTCTACCGCGGCGTGGAGGGCGACGACGTCCTCGCGCCGCTGTACCCGGAGGCGCCGGACTTCAGCGGCGCCCAGGGCCGGCTGACGCTGTTCCTGGCCCAGTACTGGGGCGGCCCCGGCACCTACAGCCGCCAGCGGGGCCACCCCCGGCTGCGGATGCGCCACTTCCCGTTCCCGATCGGGCCCCTCCAACGGGAACGGTGGCTGGTGCACATGACCGCCGCCGTCGAGGGGAACACTCCCGAGGGTGAGATTCGCGACGCCCTGCTCCGCTATTTTCAGAGCGCGTCGGAGCAGATGGTCAACACCCCCGGCGGAACCATCCGCCCGCCGGCGTGAGAGAGATGGCGTGAAGCGAACCGTTCTGTTGGTGGTGGCTGTGGTGGCCCTGCCCCTCGTCGGGCTCGGCCCCGTCGCCGACGCCACCGGAGCCGCCGCCTGCACCATCAGCGGCACGATGACCTTCACGGCCGCCTCGGTCGAGGCCTCGCAGGGGGCATGGACCATCGACCCGGCGGTGATCAGCTGCCAGGGCCTGTACAACGGCTACGAACGGATCCTCGGTCCCGGCACCTTCTCCGGGGCCGGGACCTACACCGCCTTCCCCCCCGGCAGCGGATCCTGCCTGCACCACATCGGCACCGGGACGGTCGACTACACCGTCCTGACGTCGGCCTCCGACGTCCACCTCGTCGAACCGCACGCCTACACACTGGCCGGGCCGACCGGGACCTTCGAGTCGCCAAGCCTGCGGGGGAGCTTCCAGGTCATGGCCCCCTACGACGGCGACTGCGTGACGAAGCCGGTGACGAAGGCGTTGTTCGTCGCCCAGGCCGTCCTCACCCGCTTCTATCCCGAAGACCCCACCAACCGGTTACCCAAGCCGGAGCGCTAGCGAGGGAGCCGGCATGGCCAAAGCCACGAGAGGGTTCTTCGGTCGGAGGCCCGCGGCGCGGGACGGGCGGCTTCCGCCGGGCCAGTACGACGTGGGCGACGACTGGCCCGTGCTCACCGCCGAGGTGACCCCGAAACTGGCCACCGCCGAGTGGTCCTTCGCCGTCGAGGGGCTCGTCGAGCACCCGTCCACCTGGACGTGGGACGAGATCCGGGCCCTGGCGCCGTCGACCTACGCCGGCGACATCCACTGCGTGACCACGTGGTCGAAGCTCGGCGTGACCTTCGGCGGCGTGTCCGTCGACACGCTCCTCGAGGCGGCCGGCCCGCTGCCGGCGGCCACCCACGTGCTGGCCTCCAGCCACACCGGCTACACCACCAATCTCCCGCTGGCCGACGTGACCGGCGGCCGGGCGTGGGTGGCGTGGGAGTTCGACGGCGGGCCCCTGCCCGTCGAGCACGGCGGCCCGGCCCGGCTGCTCGTCCCCCACCTCTACTTCTGGAAGAGCGCCAAATGGGTCGCCGGCCTGCGGCTCCTCGACCACGACGAAGCCGGCTTCTGGGAACGCAACGGCTACCACGACCGGGGCGACCCCTGGTTGGAGCAGCGCTACCAGGGCGACTGAGCGGCGTGCCCGAGCCGGCGCCCGGCCCCATCCCCTGGCAGACGGCCCGCGTCGTCTCCATCCGGGCCGAGACCGCCCGGGCCAAGACGTTCCGGCTGGCGCTGGCCGGGCCGTCCGGGCACCGGGCCGGCCAGCACTACGTCGTCCGCCTCACCGCCCCCGACGGGTACACCGCCTCCCGGTCCTACTCGGTCGCCTCCGCTCCGGACGGCTCGCCGGAGTTCGAGCTGACCGTGGAGCGGCTCGACGACGGCGAGGTCTCGGCGTTCCTCCACGACGTGGTCGAACCCGGCGACGAGCTCGAGGTCCGGGGCCCCATCGGCGGCTGGTTCGTGTGGGAGGGCGACACCCCGGCGGTCCTCGTCGGCGGCGGCTCCGGCGTCGTGCCCCTGATGGCGATGCTCCGCCTCGCCCGCCGGACGGGCCACTCGGCGCTGGTGCACATGGTCGTGTCGGCCCGGACGCCCGCCGACCTGTACTACGCCGGGGAGCTGGCCGGCCCCGAGACCGCCGTCGTCTACACGCGGCAGGTCCCGGAGTCCTCGTCGCGGCCGGCGGGCCGGCTCACGGCCGGCGACCTGGCCGGAATGGTGCGGCCCGACGTCACCGCCTACGTTTGCGGATCCTCGGGCTTCGCCGACCACGCCAGCGATCTCCTCGTCGGGCTCGGCCTTCCCACCGGCCAGATCAGGGTCGAGCGGTTCGGCCCCAGCGGTTGACAGCCCGAACGACGAAGGAGGTTCGCTGATGGACACCGACGACCAGGATCTCGACGAGCCCGGCACCGACGCCGAGTTCCCCGACGACGCCATCGACGACGACGAGGTCAGCCCGGACGAGCAGCTCCTGCTGGACAAGAAGGAGCTCGACGAGCTCGGCCTCACCCTCGACGACCCGGAGGGGTTCGCCCCCGAGTAGGGAACGGTGGGCCGCGATCCTGCCTCCCCGCCATTGCATCCGGCCCCCGGTTGCCGCACCATTCGGGATGGGCGCCCCGTGCGGGGCACAAAAGGAGATCCCGGTGAGTTTCGTGGTGCGGCGATCGCTTCCGTCGCTGTCCGGCCTGGTGGGCCTGCTGATCGCGGTCGGGTTCGCCGCCGTGGGCTTCCTCGGCGCCCCCCTGTGGTTCCCGGTGGCGTTCGCCCTGTTCATGATGTTGCTGCAGTACGCCGTCAACCCGGTGCTCATCCAGTGGCTCGTCCCGGCGGTGCCCGTCCTGAACAACGGCGAACGGTACGAAACCGACCATCCCGTCGGCGAGATCGTGGCCCGCCGCTGCCGGGAGGCCGGTGTCCCGCTCGTCCGCCTCGGCATCGTCGACGACGGCAATCCCAACGCCTTCACGTTCGGCCGCACGCCCCGCGACGCCCGCATGTGGGTCACCCGGGGCCTGCTCGAGCGGCTCGACGAACGGGAGCTCGACGCCGTCATCACCCACGAGGTCGGCCACGTCAAGAACTGGGACTTCGCCGTGATGACGGTCGCCGCCGTCATCCCGATGACCCTGTACCTCGTCTACCTGTCGGCCCGGGCCAACAACCGGGCCGAGGCCCGGGCCGTGGCGCTCGGCACCTATCTCGCCTACCTGGCGTCGCAGTTCGTGCTGCTGTCGCTCTCCCGGGCCCGGGAGTACGCCGCCGACCACTACTCCTGCCAGTGCACCGGCGACGGTGACGCCCTCGCCTCGGCGTTGGTCAAGATCGCCTACGGCATGGGCCGGGCCGGCGCCGAGCACAAGGAGGAGGTCGCGGCCCTGGTCGCGGCGGGCAAGGACGGCAAGAAGGCCGCCCGCCGCCTCGAAGCCCGCATGCGCCGGGCCCGGTCGATGCGGGCCATGGGCATCTTCGAGCCGTCGGCCGCCGAGGCCATGGCCTACGCCTTCGGCCAGGGCGTCGACCCCGGCCGGGCGGTGGCCGCCATGCGGTGGGACAGCGTCAACCCCTGGGCCCCGGTGCTGGAGAAGCTCTCCTCCCACCCGCTCGTCGTCAACCGGATCCGGGCTCTGGAAGAGTCGGGACTGCCCGGCACCCCCCGCCAGTTCAGCGTGCTGCGGGGGATGGCCGGCCTCGACCAGGGCCAGATCCGCGACGCCCGGGCCCGCTTCGGCCGGGAAGTCGTGATCGGACTTGCTCCCTACGCCATCCTGGTGCCCCTGGTCGCCTTCGGCGCCTTCACCGGTTCGGCGCTGTCGATCGGCGTCGCCCTGGCCGCCGGAGGGGCCTGTTTCGTGGCCAAGCAGCACCTGCGCTACC
>JAUZEX010000669.1 GCA_030838815.1 Actinomycetota bacterium | reverse complement strand
CCACCAGCTCCTTGAACTCCTCGTTGTAGACCTTGGCCAGATCGAAGGCCAGGTCCTTCACGTCGGAGTAGTACTTGTTGATCGACCCCATGGCCAGCACCTGCAGGCCGGGGAAGTTGACCTTGATGGGCTTCGTCGTGGCCTTGCGCAGAACCCGGACCTGCTCCGAGTACAGCGGGCACTTGCGTACGAGCTTGCCGTCGACGATCGGTGAGTGCTCCGTCGAGTACGTCGGGAGCATGATGGACGGGCCGTAGGGCGTGAACCCGGCGATCCGCTCGGTGAGGTAGTACAGCTTGGCCGCGTAGGGGCTGTCGCCGCTCACCATCAGGCCGTCGCTGATGACGTCGAGACCGGCCGACTCCTGGTCGTGGACGATGGCCAGGATGGCGTCGGAAAAGGCCTCGAAGGAGATCGAGTCGGCGGCGTAGCGGCCGGGCGGGATCTCGCTCCAGGCCTGGCCGGTGAACCAGCGGGGCTTCGGGTAGTTCCCCACCATCATCGTGGGGAAGAGGATGTCCTGACCGGCGATGCGCATGTCGCTACTCCCCCGAGTGGCAGCGGGATCACTGCTTGGTGCAGTGATCCTCTTCCCACTGGTCGGCCTTGGCGAGGTTGAGGCCGTCGTAGGCGGAGATGTCGCCGGTGGCCACCTGGCGCAGCGTCGAGATCGCCTTCTGCACGTCGGGCTTGATCTCGGCCGGCGTCACCTTCAGGAGGTCCTCGAAGTACTTCGCGTTCCTGGTCACGTAGTCGGTCATGACGGCCGAGAACTGGTCCGGCTCCGGATTGTTGGGGAACGTCGGCTTCTGGAACTGCTTCACCAGCGTGCAGTACTTGTGCTCCGAGGCCGTGAGCGCACTGGAGCTGTTCCCGTTGCTGTTGCCGTGGCAGCCGGCCGACGCCAGGAGGCCGGTCAGACCCACCGCCAGCGCGCGCACCTTCCCCCGCATCCCCTCCACGGTACCGCCTCCACCGGCCACGGTCCGGCCAGCTGACCCGGTGGGGCCAGTATTGGCCCATCGTGCTTTTGGATGGGCGCCACCCGTCGTGGTCCCATCGGATGATGGTGGCGTGGCCTGCCCGTCTGCGGAACTCGCCGCTGCCCGACGAGAACCGGGCCAGCGCCGAGGTGTTCATCGCCCGGCTGCGGGTGGTGGTCTCGGTGTACTGCCTCGTGCTCACCGCCCTGGGCGGCGACGACTTCGGCTTCTACCGCCGGGGCGGGTTCGTCGTGGCCGCGGTGTTCTCCGTCTACGCCTGGGTCACGGCCGTCGTCCTGGGCCGGGCCGCCCGCCGGGCGGCCGGGGTTGCGGGTGGGCCCGAAGGGAACGGCATACCCGCCTGGGCGCCGTGGGCCACCACCGCCCTCGACACGGGCCTGATCCTGCTCTTCGCCGCCCTGACCGGAGCGTCCCGCAGCCCGCTCGTGCCGCTGGCCCTTCTCGACGTGATGGCCGCCGCCATCCGCTTCGACCTGCGCCGGGCGCTGATGGTCACCGGCATCGCCGCCGGCGGCGTCGTCGCCGTCATCGCCCTCGTCCCCGAGCCGGCCCTGTCCGGCGCCCAACGGGCCCGCTCCGGGGCGTGGTGGACGGCCCATCTCGTCGTCGGTGCCGTCATGGTCGGGATGCTGTCCGACGTCGTCGACCAGGCCCGGCGCCGCCGGGCGGAGGCCGAGGCCGAATCGGCCGCGCTGGAGCGTCGCTCGGCGGAGGACCGCCGTCTCCGGGAACGGCTCGAGACCATCGACGAGGCGAGGAAGGACTTCCTCCACGCCATCGCCCATGACTTCCGGACCCCGATCGCCTCCATGGAAGCCCTGGCCCGCGCCCTCACCCGTGACGCCGTGGCCGCCTCGCCGGGCGAGCGGGACGCCATCCTGGAACTGATGCAGAGCCACGCCCACCACCTCGGGTCGATGCTGGCCGAGGTCCGGGAGGTGGCCGTCACCGAATCCCTGTCGATCGAGCGCC
The DNA here is from genome assembly GCA_030838815.1 of Actinomycetota bacterium. Lineage (GTDB taxonomy): Bacteria > Actinomycetota > Acidimicrobiia > IMCC26256 > BP-133 > BP-133. The sequence continues at coordinate 9,395 of JAUZEX010000669.1, read as the reverse complement.
AGCTCGACCTCGTCGACGTCTACGTCCCCGAGCTGATCTGGACGGCCGGGGCGGCGGCGGCCATTCCCCGCGATCGGCTCGTCCTCGACATCGAGGCCGGGCTCAACGTGCTGCGGACCGACAGCCAGAAGCTGAAGCGGATCGTGGCCAACCTGCTGGAGAACTCGTTCCGGCACTCCCCGCCCGACTCGCCGCTGGAGGTGCGGATCAAGCGCACCGCCCCGACGCCCGGGGGGTCGGGGGCGTCCCCCGCGCCCGGGGGCTCGGGGGTGTCCCCCGGGATGATCGAGCTGGCCGTCCTCGACCGGGGTTCGGGGATCCCCCCGGAGCTGGCCACCCGGGCGTTCGAGAAGTTCGCCGGCTTCGGCCCCAACCGGTCGTGGGGGCTCGGCATGTGGATCGTCTCCCAGTTCGTCTGGGCCCTCGGGGGCTCCGTCGGGGTCGAGCCCCGCCCCGAAGGGGGGCTGGTGGTGTGGGCCCGCTTCCCCGAGTCGACCATGGTCCCCGGTGGCGTGTTCGGCCTGCCCGAGGCCGAGGGCGACGAGACCGACGACGACCCTGACCCCGACGTCGACCTCGGGCTCGACGGCCTCGACGACGACGACCTCCTCGACGTCGAAGCCGAGGAAGGCGTCAGGCCCTGAGGCTCCGGGCCACGGCCAGCGCCACCGCCGGACGGGCCGATGTCACCCGGACCGACTTGTCCCCGAGGGTCACCCGCACCTCGGCCCAGCCCGTCCGGTAGACCACCCGGCCGGTGCGCTTGGCGCCGAGGTCGACGGACTGTCCCTCGTCGGTCGACCAGGGCGGGCTGCCCGGCGTGGTGACCTGCTCGGTGGTGACGAGGTCGGCGCCCGACTCGAAGGCCTGGACGTAGAGCTTGATCGGCGCCGAGTTCTCGCCCGCCTGGCGGTCCACGGTCACCCGGCGGGTGACCCGGAACCCCTCGGGGGCGACAACCTGCACGATCGCCTGGCCCGAGCGGGCCCCCTCCGTCACCTGCTGCTCGGTCTCGAGCAGAGCCTGGCCGCCGTCGGCGCCCGGGTCACGCCCCGTCTGGAAGGTGTCGGCCGTGACCGGCGGGTTGCGGTCGACCTGAACCGCCTCCGCCACCCGCACGACCCGTCCCCGCAGCGTGATCGCCTCCCGGAGGGGGACGCCGTCGGCCGTGAGGCAGGACTCCACCTGCTCCTCGGGCGTCCCCTTGGCCAGGACGGCATTCGCCGCCCTGTACGTCCAGCGGGTGCAGGGCTCGCCGGCCACGGTGGCGTCCCCCGACCGTTCGACGAGGCCGGCGGCGGCCGCCGCCTCGAGCGCCTCGGGGGACGGTGCGGTCGTCAGCGCTCCCGGGATACGGCGGGTGGCGAACCCGGTCGAACCCTGAGCGGTGTTGAACGTGAAGCGATCGTTCTGCACCGTCGACGAGAGGAGCGTCGTGCCGGGCGGCGGGCCGTCGCGGTGCTCGAGCAGGCCGTTCCACGGCTCGGCGACCTGGACGACGTCGGTCGACACCTGCAGCTGCGGCCCGGCGGTGTCGTCGACGCGGTAGACGACCCTGAAGGCGGCGGTCCGGGGCGTCGCCGGGGCGGCGACCTTCGCCGCCGCCGGGGCCTTCGTGCCGTGGTCGCAGGCGGCGAGGCCCAAGAGCCCGACGAGCCCGACGAGCGGCGCCGTGATCAGCGTTGATCTGCGGAGTCCCATGGCGCTACTGGCAGCCCGATCCGAACAGGCCCGGCCGGACGTTCTCCTGGAGGTCGACCGGGAAGAAGTGGCCCTTGAAGACGGAGGGCAGCTGCGTCTCGCCGAGGGCGCCGGAGAGGAGGACGGCCGACCCGAGGATGAGCGCCTCGACGGCGATGAGGCGCCGCAGCGAGTTGATCGACCGCTCCCGGCGGGGGCGGAACTTGTTGACGGGGGCTTCGGCCTGGGCCTTCTGGTAGGCGACGACCCGGTTGTTGACGGCCCCGATGACGATGGCGATTCCCACGACGGCCATTTTGAACCCGGCGACGAGGCCGAAGTCGGAACACCACATGCCCTTGATGTTGCCCGACAGGAGCCGGAAGAGCATGAAGAGCCCCGAAACGACGATCAGCCCGACGGTGACCGTCATGATGTTGGAGTAGCGGCTCACGGCGGGCCAGATCCGGGCCGGGTCGCCGGTGGGGAACACCACGAGGAGCAGGGCGGCGAGACCGCCGGCCCAGAAGGCGGTCACCATGAGGTGCCCGAACATCATGGGCGTCCACAGCAGGCCGGGGGACAGGCCGTTGGCATGCGTGTTGAAACCGAATGCTATTGCCGCGGCGCAGGCCAGGCTGAGCAGGAGGAGGTCGTGCTGCCGGGCGCCGGCGGGGCTGGCAACCAGGGGGACACCCCCGGGCCCCCGGGGGCGCAGCCCGTATACCGCGGCGGCGGCGATCCCGATCCACAGCACGGTCTTGATCGTCCACGTCTCGCCCAGCGAGGAGAAGAGCACCTTGGAGAAGGCCACGTCGCCGACGGCGGAGTCGAGCCGGGCAACGTATAAAGCGAACAAGAATGGCATCGTGACCGCGGCGGCGATGCCCAGGATCCGAATCAGGCGGTAGCCCCGGTCGCGTTCGAGGACGGCGACGGTGGCCGCCCCCGGGCCCCGGGCCAGGGCCGGCTCCTCCTTCAGCACGAACACCCGCAGCATGAGGAGGCCGAGCACGAGGTAGAGGAGGATGATCTCCAGCGACCGGCCGCCCCGGATGGCCCAGTTGAGCCCTTCGGATCCGATGCGGCCCTCGCCGAGCGTGCCGGCCATCCGGCGGATGGCGGTGTCGAGATCGGCCGCCCCGCCCGCCGCCGTCCCGCCGGTGCTGATACCGAACACGTAGGCGCCGATGACCGGGTGGGCGTCGACGCCGACGAGCCGCCAGCTGACCCGCAGCGGGCCGGTGGCCCCCGGAGCGAGGGGCAGGATCGCCTCCCGGTTGGCCACCTGTGCTTTGCCGCCCAGCAGGGAATGGCCCTTGGTGTCCTCCACCCCGATGGTGGAGTACTGCCACTGCACCGCCTCGTCGAAGTGGACGGTGATGTGGTCGACGGGGCCGGGTGCCACGGCCGACGGCTTCGGGTCGGCCGACAGCAGCCGGGGGTGGGCGCTGGCCGCCGGGGCGCCCACGACGATGGCGGTGGCGGCCATCGCCGCCACCGCCATCAACCGATTGCGCCGGTGCACCCTCACGGGGTGCGCATCAGCTGACGTCGCGGGCCCAGGAGACGCCGAAGGGCCGCGCCCCGAGGCTCGGGCCGGCGGTCGCCACCGGCGTGGGCGCCGGGCGGGTCCCTGCCATACCGGTCAACGCCGAGACCGCCTTGGACACCGTCGCTGCCGGAGCGGCGACGGGCCCGGGGACGGGCTTGGTCGACTTCGGCCCGCCGTAGCCCCCGGGGGTCGGGTCGGGGAAGTGGACCGGGCCGAACTCCTTCTGGTTGTTCGGCGGGTCGTCGTACTTGTCGAGCACTTCCTTGTTGACGTCGGCGTCGCAGGTGCCGAGCTCCATCTTGAGGTAGCGCTCGTTGTAGCCGACCGTCCAGCCCTGGGCATGGCCGGTGGTGTTGTGGGCCCCCACGATGGCGTTGCGCAGCTCGAGGGCGGCCACCGACACGTACAGCTCGCCGGGGCCCCGGACCTCGACCTTGCCCGGGGCGATCTTGGCCTCGCCCCGGGTCACGCCGGCTCCCTCGAGGGCGTCGGCGAACGCCTTGGCGCCGTCGTTGAACTGCTTCATGCCCCCCGAGCCCGGTTGGGCCGAGCCACCCTGGGGCTGGAACCCGTCGGGCGTGATCGTGTACACCGAGTTGTTGTCGCCGCCGACGCCGGAGAACTCCAGCTTCCAGGTGGCCTTCGTGCCGTCCTGCGTGCCGTCGGTCGAGTAGTTCATGACCGAGTGCATCTGCTTGACCAGCACCGGGCCGATGTGGAGGTCGTAGCCGATGACCTCGTCGACGCCCTTCAGGATCTTGCCGTCGAAGCCGGTCGTGCTGATGGCGGTGGACGGTCCGATCAGCCCGCCGCTGGCCTTGTCGTCGCCGAACGCCTGGGCCTTGGAGGTGGCGTCACGGGGCCCGGCCTCGGCGTGGGTGTGGGCGAAGGGGCCGAACTCGATGTCGTTCTTCTGGCCGGTGGCGCCGCCGTTCTTGGCGTCGGGGACCGGTGGCCAGTGGGCCACGGCCGAGGTGATGTTCCTCGGGTAGGCGCCCGACGTGCCGAGGATGATGTCGCCGATCCAGCCCTCGTAGGCGTCGCTGGCGAAGCTGAATGTGGACGGCCGCGAGTTGACCTCGTTCTCCACGTACGGTCCCCCGCCGACGCTGCGGTACGGGATCTCGTAGACGGGCCCGGCCACGACGGCCCGGCCCCGGCTCACGAAGCTGTTGACGCAGGTGTCGCCCCCGGTGCTGCCGCTGCCCGGATCGATGCTGACGACGTCGGAGTCAGCGTGCGCCGGCGTGACGACGCCGAAGCCCCCGACCGTCCCGCCCAGCAGCAGCACGAGCCCGAAGCGCCCAAGTCGCTGCGAAGCTTTCATTGGTTTCGTTCCTCCCCCTGGAAGGTGGCTGCAGTAGTTGCTGTGTGTTGTCTAGTGGGTACTGGCGATCTTCTTCTCGACCATGGCCACGTCCGTGGGCTTCAGGTAGCCGTGCTCCTGGAGCCACAGGGCGGTCTCGTGGGTCTGGCCGGTGAACTTGACCCGGCCCCGCTCCAGGATGCTGACGTGGTCGGCCAGCTGGAGGAGCACACCCACGTACTGCTCGACGAGGATGACGATGCGGCCCTCGTCGGCCAGCTGGCGGACGACCTCGGTCAGCTGGGCCACGATCCGGGGCGCCAGACCGAGCGAGAGCTCGTCGAGGAGCAGGCAGCGGGCGCCGGTCATGAGCGCCCGGGCGATGGACACCATGCGCTGCTCACCGCCGGAGAGGCGGAACGACGGCACGTCCTCCCGTTCCCGGAGGCGGGGGAACAGGTCGAGCATCTGCTCCGCCCGGGCCTCCACCTCGGCCTTGCCCAGACCCCATCCGCCGGCGGCGAGGTTCTCCCGCACCGACAGGCTGGGGAAGACCCGGCGCCGCTCGTTGACCATCACAACCCCGGCCTGGCCCCGCCGGTAGGCGGGCCAGCGGGACATGTCGCGCCCGTCGAGCAGCACGTGGCCGCCCGACGTCTTCTTCACCCCGGCGATGCCGGACAGGAGCGACGTCTTGCCCGCGCCGTTGGGGCCGACGATCCCGAGGATCTGACCCGGCTTGCACGCCAGGTCGACGCCCCGCACCGCGGGGACGACACCATGGAACACCTTCAGGTCGCGGACCTCGAGGCCCGTCCCCTCAGGGGAGTTTCCCTCCGTGGCAGCCATCAGACCGACACCACCTCTCCGAGGTAGACCTGGCGGACTCTCTCATCGGCGAGCACGTCGGTGATCGAGCCCTCCGTCAGGACCTTGCCGTCGACCATCACCATCATCTGCTCGGCGATGCCGGTCACGAACCGCAGGTCGTGCTCGATGGCCAGGAGACCCCAGCCCTCGGCCGCCTGCAGCTCCAGCATCACCTCGAGGAGCTCCGAGACCTCCTCGTCCTCCAGGCCCGACACCGGCTCGTCGATGAGCAGGACCTCGGGCCGGCGGGCCAGGGACCGCACCATCTCGACCTTCCGGCGGGTACCGAACGGCACCACCTGGATCGGGATGTCGGCCAGCGCCATGATCCCGAACCGCTCCATGAGCCACTCGGCCCGGGGGATGAGGTCCTCGCCCTGGGCCTGGCCGGCCAGGACGTTCTGGCGCACGGTCAGGATGTCGGCCAGCCGGGGCAGCTGGAACGTGCGGCCCAGACCCTGGCGGATGCGGGCGTAGGCCGGGACGCCGGTGATGTCGACGTCGCCGAGGTGCACGGTGCCCTTCGTCGGCGGGACGAAGCCGGTGAGGGCGTTGAACAGCGTCGTCTTGCCGGCACCGTTCGCCCCGACGATGGCCACCCGCTGACCGGGACCGACCCGGACGTTGACGCCGTCGACGGCCTTGACGCCGCCGAAGGTCACGCCGATGTCCGTGCCGACCAGGGCCCGGCTCAGCTTCGGGGAGCGGAGGTCGACCTCCTTGAGCACGGCGGGGGCGGTAGCCAGGACCGGCTTCTCGTGAATCTCCGACAGCGCCGCCTGCCCCTCGGCCAGGGCGATCTCCTCGATCAGCTCCGGCTGGCGGCGCAGGTTGCGGATCCGGGCCATGATGGCGTCCTGGCTCTGGGAGGCCATGAGCGCCACCAGCAGGATGCTCCCCGACAGCAGGTTGGGGTTGATGTGGTGGGACTCGAGGACGATGGGCAGGGCGCTGAAGCAGGCGGCCACGAACCACAGCGACGAGATCGTCCGCAGCCCGGAGGCGATCGGGATGGCCAGGAAGATGACCGACCAGATCACGCCGAACTGGGGCGGCGGGGGCGGCGTGCCGTTGACGAAGGCGAAGAGCACCCCGGCCACGCCGATGAGCAGGCCGGAGAGGCCGAAGATCACGACCTTCTGCACCCAGCGGCGGATGCCGACGGCGTCGGCGCCCTCGGGCTGGTGGCCGGTCATCACCCAGTTGGAGAGCGTCTTGGTCTTCTTGGTCCGCCACACCGCCGTGGTGATGGTCAGACACGCCACGCCGGCGATGAGGAACACGACCCGGTTGGTGTTGAAGTAGCCGGTGAAGTCGGGCTGGGCCACGCCCCGCCCGGCCGCGCCGCCGGTCAGCTTGCCGACGGAGAAGACGACCTTCTCGATGCCGATCTGGACCACCAGCGAGGCGACGGTGAAGTAGAGGCCGGTCACCACCAGGGAGGCCAGGCCACCGGCGACCGAGACCAGCGTGCAGACGCCGACACCGATGACGATACCGATCACGGTCTTGCCGGCAGAGCCGCCGCTGGCGTTGTAGGCGAAGAGGTAGGCCGACAAGCCGGCCAGGGCGGCGCCGTTGAGGGGCAGTTCCCGAAGGGCGGCCAGGGGCAGGTAGAGGCCGAGCCCGACCAGGCCGTAGCAGAGGGCCGTGGACGCGGCGTAGGTCAGATGGGTCGGCAGGATGAATTCGCCGGACAGGCCCAGACAGAGCACGATGACCGGCAGGATCAGGCGGGTCGGCGGCAGTGCCACCTTCTTGGGCCGCACCGGCGTCCCGTCGGCGGCCGCCCCCGCGCTGTCGTCGGCGACCGCGGCCCCTCCGTTGCGTTTGGTTCCGATCATCACAGCTCCTTCACGCTGGACAGCTTCTCGCTGGGCAGCCGGTGGTGTCCGCAGGAGGTCATGTCTGGATGTGGGCCAGGTCCCGCCGCTTGACACCGGCGTAGAACACGGCGATGGCCACCACGGCGATGGCGCCCAGGTTCTCGAGCCCGGGGCCGAGGTGGATGATGCCGCCGCCGAGGATGCCCTGGGAGAGACCGACCAGGATGCTGCCGACGAAGGCGATCCCGAACGACTCGAGGCCGCCGAGGATGGAGCCGGCCAGGGCCCAGATCGTCACGAAGAGGATGAGGTAGGGGTCGAGCGTGACCCGGGGGCTGACCAGGATGCCGGCCAGGGCGGCCAGCGCACCGGCGACGGCCCACACGCCGACCACGAAGTAGCCGAGCGGGATGCCCAGCGTGGCGGCCGAGTCGCCGTCGTCGTAGATGGCCCGCACGTAGATGCCGATACGGGTCTTGGAGACCACGTAACCCATGAGCAGCGTCACCAGGATGCAGGTGATGAACGTGCCGATCTGGTGGTTGGACACGTAGGTGAGGGCGACCTTGAAGCCGCCGCTGTCGCCGAAGGGCGACGCCGGGCTGACCTGGATCGGCGGGAGGATCTTGTCCGACCAGCCGAAGAGGAACAGCGACACCGTCAGCGTGAAGATCATGACGAAGCCCCGGGGCCATTCGGTCATCTTGAGGTTGCAGACCCCGAGGAGGGCGCCGATCAACCCCCCGACCGCCACCCCGCCGAGCAGCGCCACCAGCACCGGTGCGCCCCAGACGTTGGACATCTCGAAGTACACCGTGGCGCCGAACACCGCGATCCCCGGGATACCCAGGTTGACCACCCGGTTGATCCGGAAGGAAGCCACGATGCCCAGGGCCATCATGGCGTAGATCGTCCCCGTGAAGATGCCGATGATGACGGCCGATTCGAAGACGGCTGCCGTGACGCCGATGACCACCTCACCCCTCCTTGGTGTCCGTGAAGCCGTATGGGTGTGTTCGTGATCGTGGCCGGCCCAGGCGGTCCGGGCCGGCCACGATCCAACGCTCTGACGTCTCTTCGGTCAGCCCTTGCAGATGGTCTTGGCATTGGCGGGGAAGTTGCCCCCGGCGCAGTCGTAGACCGGGTCGGGCAGGATCCGCTTCAGGTCCCACCCGCCGTCCTTGGCGCTGATCCACTTGTAGATGAACTCACGGTTGTAGGAGTACGGGCTGGCGTTGTGGTCGCCCAGGTGCCAGTACAGGGTCGATCCAATGCCGGAGTCCCAGCCCTTCGACTCGAGGACCTTCTTGAACCCGTCCCGGGTCAGGTCGGCGCCGAGCTGCTCGGCCGCCTTGGCCAGGATGCGGGTGCACACCCACCCGGACTGGGTGATGTGGTGGTAGCCGGCGTAGCGCCACTTGAAGCCCTGGTACTCCCGGCCGTTGGTCCGGATGAGCTCGTCCCGCAGGAGCTGCTGCTCCTGGGTGTTGCCGCCCTCGGCGTTGTCGCTGTCGGACGGGTCGGTCGGGACGCCCCACGACGTGATCGTGTAGGTCTTGTCCTTGATGTACTCGCCGAAGATGGGGCCGTAGCCGGGGTCTCCGGTGAGGTGGTTGGCGGCGAAGCCGAGCTTCGGCTGCCAGTGCTGGGTGCTGGCGTCGTGCATGAACTTGGCCACCGGCGCCGGCCACGAGAAGGACAAGATGAACTCGGGGTCCGCCGTCCGCATGGCCAGCACGTGCTGCGACTCGTCGGGCGAGTCCCACTCCTGGGCCACGCTCTCGACGACATTGATTCCCGCCGCCTTCAACTGTTTGGTGGCGACGTCCTTGGCCGCGATGTCCTCGGAGACGTTGAGGTACATGATGCCGACGGTCTTCGGCTTGATGACCTTGGCCGTCCAGTCGGCCACCGCGGCGGCCTCACGCATCCCGTTGGCGTGGCAGGGGAACATCCACGGGTCCTCGTACTCGCTCTTGAACCAGCCCCACGACAGCCACGGCACCTTGTCCTTGGGGAGGCGGTCGTGGATGACGTCGGTGAGCCAGGTCAGCGAAGGCACGAGGGCGAAGACGTTGTCCTTCAGCTTCTCGTAGCAGGCCCGGCCCCGGGCGATGTCGCCGCCGTCGTCACAGGTGACGAGCTGCAGCTTGCGGCC
>JAUZEX010000636.1 GCA_030838815.1 Actinomycetota bacterium | reverse complement strand
TGGGCTAACGGTGGGGGCGCCGGCCATCAATCCCGTCCCCCGGGCCATGATCCTGGCCGCGCTGGCGGAGGTCACGGAACGGCCGCTCGTCGTCACGTTCTCGGTTCCCGGCGGGCAGGCGATGGCGGCCAGGACGACCAACGAGCGGCTGGGGATCGTCGGGGGGATCTCGATCCTGGGTACGACCGGGATCGTGCGGCCGTTCTCGACCGCCGCCTACCGGGCGTCGGTCGTCCAGCAGATCGACGTGGCCGCCGCCCAGGGCCACGATCTCGTCGTGCTGGCCACCGGCAGCCGGTCCGAGTCCCATGTCCTCGCCGCCTGGCCCGACGTGCCCGAGGTGTGCGTCGTGGAGGTCGGGGACTTCACCGGGATCGCTCTCCGCCGGGCGGCCGGCGCCGGAATGCACCGCGCCGTCTTTGTCGGCATGGCGGGCAAGATCACCAAGCTGGCGGCGGGCGTGATGATGACCCACTTCCACCGCTCCCAGGTCGACACCGATCTCCTGGCCGAGGTGGCCCGCGTGACCGGTGCGCCGCCCGAGATCGTGAAGGCAGCGACCGAAACCGCCACCGCCCGCCACTTCTTCGAGGTCTGCGTGGCGCAGGGCGTGCTCGAGCCGCTGGCCGAGCTGTGCCGCCGGGCCGCCGCCAACTGCCGGGCCCACGTGAGCGGCGCCCTCGACATCGACGTCCACATGGTCGACTTCGCCGGTGAGCGGGAGATCGCCCGCAGCTGAGCGGCCGCGCTACGGGCAGGACCGGATTTCGGTGTCCTTGGCCGCCACCAGGGTGACTCGGGTCGACTTCGGCCACTGGCCGCCGGGAGCGGGCCGCTGCGCCGTCACCGTCCAGTCCCGGTCGTAGAGCTGGGCCCGGCCGCGGCCGCTGGCGTCCTCGGAGGCGATGTCGGTGAAGCCGGCCGACTGGAGCGTGTCCTCGGCCTCCTGCAGGTCGAAGCAGGTGAGGTGGGGCAGCGGCCCGGGTGCGCCCCGGTTGGGGGGCGGCGGGGCGCCCGGATCGCCATAGGCCAGCACCGAGAAGGTGACCCGGGTGCCGGGGCGCACCCGGGTGGCGGGCGGCGGCGTCTGGCCGACCACCACCCAGTCCCGGTCGTTCACCTGGTAACGGCGCCGGCCGGTGGCGTCCTGCGACCGGCCGGGGTGGAGCCCGGCCGCCTGCACCTTGTCCTGCGCCAGCTGCAGGTCCATGCAGGTGGTGTCGGGCACCACGTTGCGGCGGGCCGGCACCTCGAAGCCCGGGGCCTGGTGCGGCGCGCCGCACTTCGGCGCGGCATCGGCTTTCGGTGTGGGGAGGAGACCGCCGGCGATCACCAGCAAGGCGGCGACACCGGCGCGCCGCAACGATCGAACCACCGCGTCAGCTTGGACGAAATGCCCGGGAGGGGCAACAACCCTCCCGTAACAATGGACCCGGGGCGTTCAGCGCTGGAGCGACTTCGTCTCCAGGAACTCCTCGAAGCCGAGGCGGCCGTTCTCCCGGCCGACGCCGGACTGCTTGTAGCCCCCGAACGGGGCCAGCGGGTTGAACATGGCGCCGTTGATGTCGACCTGGCCCGTCCGCAGGCGCCGGGCGACCTGCTCGGCGTGGGCGGGGTCTCCGGACCAGACGCCGCCGGCCAGCCCGTAGATCGTGCCGTTGGCGATCTCGACCGCCTCGTCCTCGGTGTCGTAGGGGATGATCGACAGGACGGGCCCGAAGATCTCCTCCTGGGCGATGGTCATGTCGGGCGTCACCTCGGAGAAGACGGTGGGGCGAACGAAGTAACCCCGGTCCAGCCCCTCGGGCGGCTCGGCGCCGCCGGTGACCAGCTTGGCGCCTTCGGCGATGCCGGTCTCGATGTAGCCCCGCACCCGGTCGCGCTGGACGTCGGAGATCAGCGGCCCGAGGTTGGTGCCTTCGGCCAGCGGGTCGCCGACCCGGTACTTCTCGGCCCGGGCGGCGGCGATGCGCTCGGCGTCGGCGAGACGGTCGCGGGGAACGAGCATGCGGGTCAGGGCGGTGCAGGTCTGGCCGGAGTTGAGATAGCAGTTGGTCACGCCGGCGGCCACAGCCTTCTCCAGGTCGGCGTCGGGCAGGATCACGTTGGCCGACTTGCCGCCCAGCTCCAGCGCCACCTTCTTCACCGAGGCGGCGGCCAGCTCCGCCACCCGCTTCCCGGCCCGGGTGGAGCCGGTGAAGCTCACCATGTCGACGTCGGGGTGGGCGGCGATCGCCTCGCCCACCACGGGGCCGACGCCGGAGACGAGGTTGAACACCCCGGCGGGGAGGCCGGCGTCGTCGATGACCTCGGCCAGCACGAAGGCGTTCAGCGGCGCGACCTCGGACGGCTTGAGCACCACGGTGCAGCCGGCGGCCAGGGCCGGCGCCACCTTGGCCACGATCTGGTTCAGGGGGTAGTTCCAGGGGGTGATGGCCCCGACGACGCCGATCGGCTCCTTCACCACCAGGCTGTGGCCGACCTGCTCCTCGAAGCGGAAGTCCCGCAGGACCTGGGCATAGTTGCCGACCTGGGCCGTGGGGAGGCCGACCTGGATCATGGCCGACAGCTTGAGCGGCATACCGACCTCGGTGGCGATGAGCTCGGCCAGCTCGGCCTGCCGGGCGGCGAGGCCGTCCTGGATGCGCTGGAGATGCTTGGCCCGCTCCTCGGGGGCGGTGGCCGACCAGCCGGGGAAGGCCGCCTTGGCCGCGGCGACGGCCCGGTCGACGTCGGCCGCGACGCCGTCGGGGATCCGCCCGACGATCTCCTCGGTGGCGGCGCCGTAAACGTCGATCGTGCCCGTGCCACCGGAGGGGACCCACGATCCGTCGATGTAGATGGCGTCGCGCTCGATCATCGGCCTCTCCTTCGCGTCTCCGGACGGCGTGACTTCTTGTCAGGACAGACAGGACTCGGTCCTACAGTGTTGCCGATGAATGACCGCTTCCTCCGAGCGTGCCGGCGCGAGCCCGTCGACTGCACGCCGGTGTGGTTCATGCGCCAGGCCGGCCGCTACCTGCCGGAGTACCAGGAGGTCCGGGCCGGGCACGGCATCCTGGAGGTGTGCAAGACGCCCGGCCTGGCGGTGGAGGTGACGCTCCAGCCCGTCCGCCGCTTCGCCGTCGACGCCGCCATCATCTTCGCCGACATCCTCCTGCCGCTGGAGCCGATGGGCCTGTCGCTCGAGTTCGCGGCCGGCGAGGGACCGGTGATCGCCAACCCGATCCGGTCCGCCGCCGACGTCGCGGCGTTGAAGCCGGTGCGGCCGGAGGCTGATCTCGGGTTCGTGCTGGAGTCGATCGGCCAGGCCCGCTCGGCGCTGGCCGGGCAGGTCCCGCTCATCGGCTTCGCCGGCGCCCCCTTCACGTTGGCCAGCTACGCCATCGAGGGCGGCGGGTCCCGCAACTACCTGGAGACGAAACGGCTGATGTACGGCGACCCCGAGGCGTGGCACAGCCTCATGGGCCGGCTGGCCGACGCCGTGGCCGACTTCCTGGTGGCCCAGGTGGCGGCCGGGGCCCA
>JAUZEX010000617.1 GCA_030838815.1 Actinomycetota bacterium | reverse complement strand
CACCGGCGCCGGCAGGCGGCCCAGCTCGCCCCGCAGCTCCGCCTCCCGCTTGGCCGCCACCTCGAAGTTGCGGAACGACTCGCCGATCGTGGCCAGCACCCGCGCCGCCGTGGCCGGGTCGAGCTCCGGCGCCGCCCCCACCGCCGCTTCCGCCGCTGGGCCCGGGTCGGCCACCAGCGCCCGGGCGGCGGCGTCACCGGCGTCGCCGAGGAAGTAGTCGGGCAGCGTCTTGTTGAGGACGACGGCGCCGAGGTGCAGCTTGCGGGCCGACAGCTCGGAGATGAAGAACTCGGCCTCCCGCAGCGGGGCCGCCTCCAGGGTCGAGACCACCACGAAGGTGGTGCGCCGGTCGTGGAGGAGGGCCTCCACCGACCGGGCCCGCTTCACGAAACCGTCGTACATGGTCTGGAAGTTGAGGAAGAACTCGCCGATGTCCTCCAGGAACTGCCCGCCCAGGATCCGGTCCGCCACCTGGTAGAAGGGCTTGCTGGCCAGGTTGACCATCCGGGCGCCCCGCTTGCCGCCGACCCGGTACGGCATCGTCAGCCACCGCAGCAGCCGGCTCCCGAAGAAGTCGGCCATCCGCTCCGGAGCCTCGAGGAAATCGAGGGCATTCCTCGTCGGCGGGGTGTCGACCACGATCAGGTCGTAGCCGCCCTCGGCGTGGATCTCGTGCAGCCGCTCCATGGCGATGTAGTCGTGGCTCTGGACGAACCGGCCGGTGATGTTGTGGTACAGCCGGTTCTCGAGGATCCGGTAGGCGGTCTCCTCGTCGCGGGCGTGGCGGAGCACGAGGTCGTCCCAGCTCTGCTTGGTGTCGAGCATCGCCGCCCACAGGCCCGGGGTCGGGGGGTGTCCCCCGGAAGGGGCAGCGTCCCGGACCTCGAGACCGGCGGCCTTGAGCCGCTCGGCGGGGACGGGCCGCTCCAGGTTCCCGAGGGCCGACAGGCCGAGGGCGTCGGCGAGGCGTCGGGCGGGATCGACGGTGACCACGAGCACCTTGCCGCCGAGCCGGCTGGCGGCCACCGCCGCCGAGGCCGCCGCCACCGACGTCTTGCCGACGCCGCCAGGGCCGCAGAAGATGGCGATCGACTTGGTGGCCAGGAGCCGGTCGAGGCTCGGGAGCTTCGCCTGCCCCCCCGAATTCGGGCCCGGCGTCACAGGCCGAGCTCCTCCCCCAGCGAGTCCGCCACCATCCGGGTCACCCGCATGCCCTGGGCCCGGATGAACAGCTCCGGCAGGTAGAGCAGGGGCAGCTCGACGGCTCCCCGAAGTTTGGTGAGGTGTTGGGCCCGGGTCCGCCGGAGGGTGACGGCGAGGTCGGCGGCGGTGAGCACGTCGCCGATGCCGGGGCCGACCACCCCTTCCAGGGCGGCCACGGCCGCCGGCTGTCGCAGCGCCTCGAAGGCGACCTCATCGGCGTGGGTGAAGAGCTCCGGTAGCACCCGGTTCACCACCACCGCCCCGAGGGGGACGGCCAGCGTCTCCCGCACCTTCCCGACGAGCTCGATCGTCTCGTGGACCGGCATCTCCTCGGGCGTGGTGACCACGTTCAGCGCCGTCACCGCCGGGTCGGCGAGGAGATCGCCCATCCAGCCGGTCTGCGTCTTGACCGGCCCCACCGTGACGAGCTCGTCGATCGCCTGCGGGGCGCCGAGCTGGGCCACGATGTGCCCGGTGGCGGCGGCGTCGACGACGACGAGATCCCACGCCGCCCGGCCCTCGAGCGCCTCCCGCACCTCCCAGCAGATCTTCCCGACGGTCAGGATCTCCTTCACCCCGGGGGCGGCGTTGGCCACGAAGTCGAACATCTTGGCCAGCGGGCCCACCCGTCCCGGGAGCGGGATCCGGAGGTTCAGGCGCAGGTACTCCTGGAGCGACGCCTCCGTGTCCATGGCCATGGCCGACAGCCCGGGGAAGACGATCTCGGGCCGGAAGCCGACCGGCCGCTTCTCGAAGAAGGCGGCGATGTCGCCCCGCCCGTCGGCCGACACGAGCAGCACCCGCCGGCCCTGCTGGGCGGCGAGCAGGGCCATGGCCGCCGAGACGGTGCTCTTGCCGACCCCGCCCTTGCCGGTGAAGAACAGCAGCCGGCGCCCGAGCAGGTCCGGCGTCTGAAGGACGGCGATGGGGGCCTCCTCGTCCGGGGTCAGCCGGAGCCGAAGCCGACCCGCTTGGCCGCGTCCTCCTCGGCGACCTCGATGTAGGCCACCTTGTCGGACGGGACGCCTACCCGCCGGCCCTTCTTGTCAGTCAGCCAGATGACGGGCGCCCCGCCCTTGAGCGCATCCTCGATGGCCCCCACGACCTCGTCGGCCTTCCCGTCGAGCTCCACCGAGAGTTCCTTGACCGAGTAGACCACGCCGATTCTGACTTCCATGACCGCCCTGCCTCCGTCGTGCCCGCCGCTGAGTGCGGGCCGCACTCTACTCGGCGTCTTCCGAGGATTGATCCGGAGCGGGAACGGGTTGTTCCTCGGGATGTTCCCCGGGCACTGCGGGGGGCAGCGGCTCTTCGGGCGGTCGGTGACGAGCCGGTATCGAGGCGAAGGCGCCCCGCCCGCTCTTCCAGGGCGTGTCCCGCAGCTTGAGCAGACAGAAGAGGCAGAGGCCGAGCACGGTCAGCGCCGTCCACTGGCTGCCGGTCAGGCCGGTGCCGTGCGTCTCGTCGATGCGGAAGAAGTCCTCCATGAACCGGCCCGTTCCGTACCAGGCGCCGAAGAACAGCGTCAGGAACCCGTCGTAGTGCGGCGTCCGCCGGAGCCGGAGCAGCACCAGCAGCAGGAAGATGGCCGACACGAAGTCGTAGAGGGCGGGCTGGTGGACGGCCTGGCCGATGGGGGCCAGGCACGGCGACCCGGTGACGTGGCTGGGACAGACGTAGCCGAGGAAGAAGTGGGTGGGCTTGCCGAGGTGGTCGGCGATGATCAGGTCGCCGATCCGGCCGACGATGATCCCCATCGTCACGCAGGGGACGGCCATGTCCATGACCTTCCAGAACGACAGCCCCTCGGAGCGCATCTTCGGTATGCCGGCCAGGACGGCGCCTCCGATCCCGCCGAGGAGCGAGATGCCGCCCTTCCACACGGCGAAGATCTCCAGCGGGCTGTTGAAGTCGCCGGGGTGGTTGATCACGTACGCCACCCGGGCGCCGATGATCGACCCGATGGCGGCCCGGTTGACCAGTGAGTACACCTGGTCGTCGGTCAGCCCCGCCTTCCGGCACCAGCCGAGGAAGAAGTAGGAGCCGAGGAGGAACCCGACGGCGATACCCATGCCGTGGGGGGAGATCGACAGCGGGCCGAGGTGGATCCGGACCAGCGGGTCGTAGCGGAGGTAGGCGAGGACGAGATCGACCACGGTCGCCCATGCTAAAGGCCCGGAGGCCGGCGGACCGGCCGGGCCGTGCCTCAGACGATCTTCAACTCCGAGCGGTAGACGCGCCGGGGCGCGAGGTCCTCGTAGAGGCGCCGGGCGATCTCGGTGAAGACCTGCGACGCCTCGCTGTCGGGGTCCGACACCATGATCGGCCGCCCGACGTCGCCGCCCTCCCGCAGCTCCGGGACCAGCGGGACCTGGCCGAGGAGCGGTACGCCGAGGGTGTCGGCCAGCTCCCGTCCGCCGCCGGAACCGAAGATCTCGTACGCCTTGCCGTCGTCGCCCCGGAACCACGACATGTTCTCGATCACGCCGGTGACGGTGAGGTTGACCTTCTGGGCCATGTAGGCCGCCCGCTGGGCGACCTTCTGGGCCGCCGGCTGCGGCGTGGTGACCACGACCACCTCGGCCCGGGGGATGAACTGGGCCATCGACAGGGCGACGTCGCCCGTGCCCGGCGGCATGTCGATCACCAGGAACTGGGGGTCCCCCCACCACACGTCGGTCAGGAACTGCTCCAGGGCCTTGTGGAGCATGGGCCCCCGCCAGATGACGGGCTGGTCCTCCCGGGCGAAGAAGCCCATCGAGACCAGCTTCACGCCGTGCGCCGCCGGCGGGACGATCAGCGTGTCGATGACGACCGGCGGCCGGTCGATCCCGAGCATCCGGGGCATGGAGAAGCCCCACACGTCGGCGTCGACGGCCGCCACGGAGTACCCGGCGCGGGCCAGGGCGATCGACAGGTTGGTGGTGACCGACGACTTGCCGACCCCGCCCTTGCCCGATGCCACGGCCAGCACCCGGGTGCGGGCGGTGAGGAACGGGTTCTCCCGGGCGCCGCCGGCGCCGGGGGGCTGGAGCCGGGCGACCAGCGCTTTCTGCTCGTCTTCGCTCATCACCGCCAGGTCGACGGCCACCGAGCCGACCCCGGGGACTGCCGACACGGCGGCCTGGATCCGGTCCCGCAGCTCGGTGCGGAGGGGGTACTCGGGCGACGGCATGGCCACCGTGACCCGGACGAGTTGGTCGTTGACGGAGACCGACTTCACCATCTGG
This sequence comes from Actinomycetota bacterium, assembly GCA_030838815.1. Classification (GTDB taxonomy): domain Bacteria; phylum Actinomycetota; class Acidimicrobiia; order IMCC26256; family BP-133; genus BP-133. The sequence goes on along the minus strand of JAUZEX010000617.1, from coordinate 3,936 downwards.
AGGTCGACGACCGAGCGGTTGAGCTCCGGGTCCTGCACCGGCTGCAGGGCCTCGATCACGGACGACTCGGTAGGCAACAGGGCTCCTCCAGCGAATTTTCACTACGGAGCCAGTAGAATACCAATGTGGGTCGATCGCCCCTCCGGTCGCCGGAGCCCGTCGAAATGCGGAAGAAGAAGGCCCAGCCCGCCTTCTCCGCCGACGAATTCAGTGCCGCGGTGTCGGCCCTGGCCAACGCCTTCGGCGATCCGACGCGACGGGAGATCTACCTCTTCCTCCGGGCCGGGACGACCGGGAGCACATGCTCCGAGGTCGCCGAGCACTTCGCCCTCCATCCCAACGTGGCCCGCCACCACCTCGACAAGCTGACTGCCGGGGGCTACCTGAGCGTCGAGCTGGCCCGGGGCGAGTCGGCCGGGCGGCCGTCGAAGCGCTACCAGGTGCGGGAGGCGCCCGGTCACGGCCTCACCTTTCCCCCCCGGCGTGACGACCTGCTGGCCACGCTGCTGGCCAAATCGCTCCAGATGCTGCCCGAGGACCAGGCGGCGGCCATGGCCGAGGAGGTCGGCTACGACTACGGCCTGGTGCTGGCGGCGAAGATGGGCCCGTCCGACGGTCACCGCTCGATGCGGACGGCGGTCAACGCCGTGGCCGACGCCCTCACCGCCCACGGCTTCGCCGCCCACACCGAGTCCGACGGGGAGCAGCTCCAGATCATCTCCCAGCAGTGCCCGTTCGGGGAGGCGGCCCAGCAGTTCCCCCACGTGGTGTGCGCCGTCGACCGGGGCATGATCCGGGGGATGCTGGCCGCCCTGTACGGCGAGACGAACCCGCAGTTCGCCGCCTCCCGGCCCGCTGGCGACGCCACCTGCATCACCTGCGTTTGAGCGGCCGCCGGGCCTATCTCGACCACGCCTCCTCCTCCCCGCTGCGACCGGCGGCATATGAGGCGATGCTCCCCTGGCTGGCCCAGCCGGGCGATCCGGGCCGGATCCACGCCGAGGGCCGGGCGGCCCGGGTGGCCCTGGAGGAGGCCCGGGAGCAGGTGGCGGCCTTCTTCGGGGCCCGTCCCCGGGAGGTGATCTTCACCTCCGGCGGGACGGAGTCGGTCAACACCGCCATTTTCGGCGCCGCCGCCCGGGCGAGTTCGAACGGGCCCGACGGTGTTCACATCGTCACGACGGCGGTGGAGCACTCCGCCGTGCTGGAGGCGGCCAACCGGGCCGGCCGGGTGACGATGGCGGGGGTCGATGTCCTCGGCCGGTACGACGCCGCCACCGTGCTGGCCGGAATCGGGCCGGGGACCGGGCTCGTGTCCGTGCAGTCGGCCAACCATGAGGTGGGAACCGTCCAGCCCGCCGCCGACGTCGTGGCCGGGGCGAGGGAGCGGGGCGTCCTGACCCATGTCGACGCCTGCGCCGCCGCCGGTCACCTCCCCGTCGACTTCGCCGCCCTCGGTGCCGACCTCTGCTCGGTCACCGCTCACAAGCTCGGCGGCCCCCGGGGGATCGGCGCCCTGCTCGTCCGACGGGGACTGCGCCTGCCGCCGTTCCTGCTCGGCGGCGCCCAGGAGCGGGCCCGGCGGGCGGGCATCGAGAACGTGGCCGCCGCCGTCGGATTCGCCGCCGCGGTCGCGGACCTGATGGGGCCTCCCCGCGGGCTCGAAGCGGAGGCAGACACCGCCCGGCTGCTCACCGACCGGCTGCTGGTCGAGGCGCCGAAGCTGGTCGACGGGCTCGTGATCTTCGGCGATCCGGCCGACCGCCTGCCCCATCTCGTCTGCTTCGGGGTGGAGGGCCTCGAGGCGGAGCCTGTCCTCCTCGGCCTCGACCAGCACGGCGTGGCGGTCCATTCCGGATCGTCGTGCTCCAGCGAGACGTTCGAGCCGTCACCGGTCCTGTCGGCCATGGGCGTCGACGCCGACCACTCGCTGCGGATCAGCGTAGGGTGGTCCAGCACGGCCGACGACGTCGACTCCGCCCTCGAGGCGCTCCCGGCGGTGATTTCGCGTCTGAGGCGGCTGGCAACCGGGTAGGTCTATCCCTTGGGCTTGTAACCTCGAAGGGGCGTGGTGATGAACAGCGGGCAGACGCAGGTCGCCGAGAACGGACAGCGCCGGTCGCCGGCGGGAGCCGTCATCCGGGGGGCCCGCCAGACGCTGGGCGGAGCCGTGACCGTGGTCGGCAGCGTCGGGACCGTCGCCGGCCGCCTCCTCGACGGGACCGGCACCGTCCTGGACACCACCGCCGGCGCCCTCAGCGGCACGATCCTCCTTTTGGGCGACGTCCTCAACACCACCGGGCACGTCCTCGGTTCCACCCTCTCCGGGCTCGGCGGGACACTCACCCTGGCCGGCGGCCTGATGAGCGGCGCCACGTTCGCCGACGCCAGGGCGGCCGGCGCGGCCTCGCCGGCGAAGCCCCGGGTCGTGACCGAACCGGTCGTTGTCGAACCGGTCGTAACCCCCGGCGCGCCGAAGCGCGGCCCGGCCGCGGGCGGGCCACGGCCGGCCCCGGTGAAGCGATCGCGGCCCGGCGGCGCCGCCCGTCCGCCCGCCAACCCCTCCTAGCACCGACCCGCTCCCGCCTCCATGGGTCTGTTCGACCTCGTACGCCCGGTGGTGCGGGCCGTGTACTCCCGCTCCCGGCGGGCCTGGACCAACGCCGAGCGGGCCCACCTCGAGCTGCGGGCGCTCGACCCGCACGAGCTCGCCCGCTTCGCCGCCGAGGTGGAGCCGGCGCTGACCGCCCTCGAGGCCGTCCACTGGGTCGAGGTCAACGGATACCTGGGCCGCATCGTCGTCGCCTTCGACCCCGAGGCGTTGGCGCTGGCCGATCTCGTCGCCGCCGTCGACGCCGCCGAGAAGGCCTGCGGGTTCGCCGGCCGGCCGTTCCCCAGCGCCATGGAGACCCATCCCGGCGACGTCGAGCCGCTCCTGCGGGAGGCGGCCAAGGTCGGTGCCGACGTCGTGAGCCTCGCCGTCGCCTTCCCCGTCCGCTTCCTGGTGCCGCTGACGGGTGGCGTCCGCACGGTGGCGGGCTCGGCGATGGCGGTCGTCAACGGTGTGCCACGGGTCCGCGGCGTCATCGAGGAACGGCTTCCGAGCCCGGTGACCGACGTCAGCCTGGCGGTGGTCAACACGCTGGTCCAGGGCATCGGCAGCGGGCCGCTGGCGCCCCTGACCGAGCTGACCCATCACCTCTCCACGCTCCTGGAGTTGCGGGCCGGCCGGGAGGCCTGGAGTGCCCGGGAGCCGGAGCTGTTCTCCAAGCCGGCCTTCGGGCCTCTGCCGGCGCTGGTGCCGCCCCGCCCCGGCCCGCTGCCCGAGGGGCCGGTAGAACGCTTCGCCGAGCGGGCCTGGACGGCGTCGCTGGCCGCGGCGGGGACCATGCTTCTGTCCACCCGCAATCCGGCCCTGACCGGCCGGGCGCTCGAGGCGGGCGTGCCGAAGGCCGCCCGCTACGGCAAGGAGGCGTTCGCCGCCACCATCGGCCGGGCGCTGGCGGGCCGGGGGGTCGTGGTCGTCCAGCGGGGGGCGCTCCGGGTGCTCGACCGGGTGGACTGCCTCGTGCTGCAGGGCGACCTGCTCGTCACCGACGACCTCGTGCCGGCCGAGATTGCCCCGGTGGGCGACGTCGACCCCGCCGAGTTGCACCGGGTGGTCCACTCCCTGCTCGACCCCACCTGCCCGACGGCCATGATCCAGCGCGACGGCTGGCGGCTCGGGCCGCTCGACCGGCTCTCCCTCGAGCTGTCCGACCGCACAGGGCGCCGGGCGGCCGCGCTGGCGGGAAGCGGCGTTCCGGTCCTCGGCCTCGCCCGCCGCTCCCAGCTGCGGGCGCTGGTCCAGCTTCGGCCGGCGCTGCGGCCGGAGGCCGACGACCTCGTCGCTCTGGCCCGGGCCGGCGGACTCGAGATCGCCTTCGCCCTGCGCTC
>JAUZEX010000560.1 GCA_030838815.1 Actinomycetota bacterium | reverse complement strand
CGGTGTCGACGGCGCCGCCGGGCTCCCCGGCCACGGCGCCGCCGGCGTCGGCCGGGGACCCTTCCCGGTGGGGGAAGATCCTCGACGTGCCGGCCTGCACCCAGTCGTACCCCGACGGCGGCGAGGGCTGGTGCTCACCGACATCGACGTCGATGATCGTCGGCTACTGGGCCCACGACACCGGGCCCTGCGAGCCCCGGGTCCGGGCCGCCGTCGAGGGTGTCTACGACTGGGTCTACAAGGGCCACGGCAACTGGCCGTTCAACACGGCCTACGCCGCCACCCGGGGGCTCGAGGCCTACGTCACCCGGTTCCGCAGCCTGGCCGACGCCGAACCCTGGATCGCAGCCGGGGTGCCGGTCGGCATCAGTTATGCCTGGACCGCCGGCACGCTGACCGGAGCGCCCGTCCGCAGCTCCGACGGCCACCTCGGCGTGCTGGTCGGCTTCGACGACCACGGCGACCCGGTGGTGAACGACCCGGCGGCCAGGGGCGACGGCGCCAGCCCCGTCCGGCGCACCTACCGGCGGGCGGAGTTGGAAAACGTCTGGGTGGGCAAGTCCGGTGGCACCGCCTACCTGGCCTTCCCGCCCGACTGGCCCACCCCCTGGGACCGCCCCTGAGCGCCGCGGGCCGAGACCAGACGGTTCCGCTCGCCCGTCCGGCCGGGACGGGCGGGGTTATATGGTTCCGCTGTGGAGCTTGACCCGCCGGAGGCCCCGGTCATCGATCTGACCGACGTCGGCTCCTCCGACCGGGCGGGGCGGGAGCTGGTGCCCGTCCCCCGTCCGCCGAACACTGGCGTCGACCTCGACGGGAAGCTGTCCGACGTCGACCCCTGGGGCCGCAGCGAGCACATGCGCCGGCTCATCCGCACCGCCTTCGACCCGATCTACAGCCACTGGTTCCGAGCCGTTTGGGAGGGCCTGGACCGTATCCCCGCCACGGGCGGAGCCCTGCTGGTGGCCAACCATGCCGGGGCCATCCCGTCCGACGCCCCGGTCATCATGCACGGCATCGAGAAGGAACTGGGCCGGCCCGTCTTCGGCCTGGCCGACTACCTCTTCCGGACTCTGCCGGTGGCCGGCACGCTGTGGTCGCGGGGCGGCGGCGTCACCGCCCATCCCGACAACGCCCACCGGCTCCTCCACGACGAGGGACAGCTGGTCCTGGTGTTCCCCGAGGGCGTCAAGGGCCCCAGCAAGCTCTACAAGGACCGCTACCAGCTGCGCCGGTTCGGCCGGGGCGGGTTCGTGGAGACGGCCATGCGGGCCGGCGTGCCGATCGTGCCGATCGCCGTGGTCGGCGCGGAGGAGTCGATGCCGGTCCTGGCCCGCAGCGGGCGCCTCGCCAAGCTGCTCGGCCTCCCCTACGTGCCGTTCACGGCCAACATGGCGCTCCTCGGGCCGCTCGGCCTCCTCGGGTACTTCCCGGCCAAGTTCAAGCTGCGGGTGCTCGACCCGGTCCGGTTCGACCTGCCCCGGGGGCGGGACCGCTATCCCCGCAGCCGGGTGATGGAGGAGTCGGAGGGTATCCGCACCCGCATCCAGGAGGCCCTCTACGACATGCTGTCGCAACGGCGCAGCGTCTGGTTCGGCTGATGGATTCGGGCTCCCCGGCGGGATTGCGGGTCCTCGTCACCGGCATCGGCACCTTCTGGGGTGGACGGGTGGCGCAGATCATCGAGCAGGACCCGTCGGTCGAGATCGTCGTCGGCCTCGACACCCGGGCGCCGACCGTGCCGCTGGAGCGCACCGAGGTGGTGCGGGCCGACTCCTCCTACTCCATCCTGTCCCGGCTGGTGCGGGCGACCGAGGTGGACACGATCCTCCACACCCACCTCGAGGTCGACTCCACCACCATCGGGTCGAGGGCGCTGCACGAGACCAACGTGATCGGCACCATGAACCTGCTGGCGGCAGCGGGGGCGCCCGGGTCGTCGGTACGCAAGGTGGTGCTGAAGTCGTCGACGCTGATCTACGGGTCGAGCCCGAAGGACCCGTACTTCTTCTCCGAGGAGGCCGGCCGGTCGGGCCCCGCCCGGACCCGGGTCGAGCGCTCCCTGCTCGAGGTCGAGGGCTACCTGTCCGACTTCGCCGACGACCACCCCGACGTGGTGGTGAGCCGCCTGCGGTTCTCCAACGTGCTCGGCCCGGACCTCGACACTCCGCTGTCGAGGGCGCTGCAGCTCCCGGTCGTGCCCGAGATCTTCGGCTTCGATCCCCGCCTCCAGTTCACCCACCAGGACGACGTCCTCGGCGCGCTGTGCTTCACCGCCCTGCGCGATGTCCCGGGGATCTTCAACGTCGCGGGCGACGGGACGGTGGTGTGGAGCGACGTGTGCCGCCTCGTCGGGCGCCGTCGGGTGCCGATCTCCCCGGTGGGGACGGGCCTGGCCGCCGGCGCCCTGCGCCGCCTCGGGATCGTCGACCTGCCGCTCGAGGTGCAGAGCCTGCTGCGCTACGGCCGGGGCGTCGACAACCGGCGGTTCCAGGACGCCGGCTACCGGTACCGGTTCACGTCGGCCGGCACGGTGGAGGACTTCGCCCGCCACCTCCGACTCCGGGCCGCCGTCGGCGACCGTCCCCCCGCCTACCGCTACGACCCGGGGGTGGAGGACTTCTTCCGCCGGTCACCGGCGGTCGTGAACACCCCGAACCGGGCCCGGCCCCGCCCCCGGGGTGACCGCCGACCTCCCACTGCGGGGTGATTGCGGCCCTCCGTGGCGGGTCTAGGCTCTGCGCCCATGGAGATCCGCGACCTGGTGGTACGGGACCTCGTGACCGTGGGGCCTGCCCACACGTTGGCCCAAGCAGCCAAGCTGATGAGCGCCAAGCGCGTCGGCTCCGCCATCGTGCTCTCCGATGAGTCGCCGGGCATCCTTTCCGAACGGGACGTCCTGCGGGCGGTGGCCGACGGCGCCGACCCCGCGGTGGCGACGGTCGGGGACTACATGACCTGGAACGCCATCGTCGCTACCTCGGAGTGGGACACGATGGAGGCGGCCCGCACCATGCTCGAACACGGCTTCCGCCACCTGGTGGTGATCGACGGCTCCTCCGAGGTCGGCATCCTCTCCATCCGCGACCTCATGGCCGGCCTGCTCGGCTGCAGCCGCCCCGACCGCTCCGGTATCGCCTCGATCGCCGGCCAGGGTTACTAGCACTCGGGGGGCTCCGCCCCCCAAGGACCCCCCTACGGCTCGAAGACACCTTCGGCGCCGGCCTCCCGTTCCGACGAAGCTGCTCCTCGCTTCGCTCGGGCTTCGGCGTTAGACGGAGGTCCGGGTCAGGAACCGTTCGGTCAGGTCCGGCCGGCGGGCTTCCCACTCGTTGGCCGTCATGCCGTAGCGGACGTGGTCCTCCCACGCACCGCGGATCTGGAGGTAGTCGCGGGCGGTGCCCTCCTCCCGCAGCCCGAGCTTCTCGGCCACCCGCCGGCTGGCCTTGTTGCGGGGCACGATGGCGACCTCGACCCGGTGCAGCTTCAGCTCCTCGAAGGCCAGCCGCAGCACGAGCACCAGCGCCTCGGGGACCAGCCCCCGTCCGGCGTGGGCCTGGTCGACCCAGTAACCGACATGGGCGCTCTGGAACGGCCCCCGCTGGATCCCGGACAGGTTGATCTCGCCGGCCAGGGTGCCGTCGTGGAGGAAGATCGCCAGCGGATGGGCGGTGTCGAGGTGGCGCTGGCGGGCAGCCGAAGCGCAGCGGGCCCGAAAGGCGGCGGCATCGCGCATCAGGTCGGGCGAGCCCGGCTCGGGCAGCGGCTCCCACGGCTCGAGCCATTCCCGGTTGCGCCAGCGGACTTCGCGCCAGGCGTCGCCGTCGGCCGGTTCGAGCGGCCGCAGCACCACCCGGGGGCCGACGAGGCGCGTCACGGTCCGAGAAGCTACCGCGGGTAGCGTTCCCTTCTGTGAGTGGCGCTGACGTCCTGCTGTGGATGGACCTGGAGATGACCGGTCTCGACGTGGAGAAAGACGTCATCGTCGAGATCGCCGTGCTGGCGACGTCGGCCACGGCGCTCGAACCGCTCGACGACGGCCTGTCGGTGGTCGTCGCCCAGCCCCCCGAGGTGCTGGCCGGTATGGGCGACTTCGTCCGTCAGATGCACGAAAGATCGGGGCTGCTGACCGAGATCGGCACCGTCGGGGTCCCGCTGGAGGACGCCGGCCAGAGGGTCCTGGAGTACATCAAGGGCCACGTGCCGGCACCCCGGACGGTCCCCCTGTGCGGCAACTCGATCGGGATGGACCGGCGCTTCCTGGCCCGCTACCTGCCCGACATCGAGGAGCACCTCCACTACCGGTCGATCGACGTGTCGTCGATCAAGGAGCTGTGCCGGCGGTGGTATGCGGAACCGTTCAGCGCCCGTCCGCAGAAGAAGGACGACCACCGGGCCCTGCCCGACATCGCGGCGTCGATCCGCGAGCTGGCCTACTACCGGGAGACGATCTTCAAATGATGGGTGGGCTGGGCGGCGTGAAGGTCGGCACGATCACCGTCGACTGCGAGGATCCGCACCGGCTGGGTGGCTTCTGGAGCGCCCTGCTCGGCGTGGCGGTGGTCGAGGTCGGCGAGGACTACGCCGAGCTCGCCAAACTCTCCGAGGACGGGCCGAACCTCCTGTTCCTCCAGGTGCCCGAACCCAAGGCGGGCAAGAACCGTCTCCACCTGGACCTGGTGG
>JAUZEX010000522.1 GCA_030838815.1 Actinomycetota bacterium | reverse complement strand
TCGCCGCCGATCATTTCGTCGTCCGGCTCGAGCGGCCCCGCCCGGTGCAGCCGTCGATGCGGCTGGCCCAGGGCGGCCCCGGCCGCCAGGGGCGCTGAGCGAGATCAGGCGTCCATCAGCCAGGACGGGGAGTCCTCCGCGAACCCCCGGAGCAAGTCCTGGAGGGACAGCGAGCTGACGGGCTTGTCGAGGTAGGCGTCGGCGCCCTGTGCGGCCGCCTGCGCTTTGGTGGTCTCGTCGCCATGGAATGAACAGACGACGATCCGCAGTGCCGGCGAGTGGGCCCGGAGCGCGGCGATCATCTCCAGGCCGAGGGTCACCGGCAGCTGGATCTCGATGACGACGACGTCGACATCGAGGTCGGCGCGGGCCAGCATCGCCGTAGCCTCGGCGGCGGTGGCCGCCTCGGCGACCTCGGGTGCCACCAGGCCGGTCCCGGCCAGCAGATGCCGCATGAGCTCCCGGCGCTCCGGCCGGTTGTCAATGAGCAGGACCCGGAAGGCCCGGGTGCACCCGCCCGCTTCGACTGTGGTCACAATGCCCACCCTGGAAGCAGTGAACGGCGGGGGTGGCGGCGCTCCAGCCGTCAGCTCCGAGGGGCGCGAGCCCGATGTCCCCATCGTACGTCCTGCGACGAAAGAAGGCCCAGGCCGGTACCGATTGCCCAACCCCTGCCGCCGCTAGCGCGGTTCGCGCCACATGGGCCAGAGGGACGGCCCGTCAGGAAGCGGGATCTCGCCGGTGACCTCGAAGCCGTGCCGCAGGTAGAGCTGCTTGCTCCCCTCGGAGCTGGCTTCGAGGTAGGCCGGGGTGGCGTCCCGGTCGCAGCGCTCGAGGACCTCCCGCAGCAGCGCCGACCCGAGACCGCGGGACTGCCACTGCGGCCGCGTCCCCAGGAGAAACAGATAGGCGTGGGGTTGCTGGGGATGGTGTTGGTCCATCAGTTCGAACGCGGCCAGGAGCCGCTCACTGGTCTCCTCGGCGGCGTCGACGCACCGGGCCACGAGTTGCTCGGCGTCTTGGCCGCTGGGCTGGCAACCGGGCGGGACCCAGACGGCGGCGGCGGCCGGGGCCGTGCTGGCCGTGTAGAGCTCGTCGTGAGGGCGGTTGACGTCCACGATGATCTCGAAGAAGGCCCGCAGGATCCCGGAGCGTCGGGCGGGGTCGAGGATCCACCAGCTCATCACCGGGTCGTCGAAGAAAGCGGCGGTGAGCGTCTCGACGAGCGCAGGAAGGTCCTGCCCGGTGGCCTTGCGGACCAGCAGGCCCCCCTCGAGGGTGGTCGTGTCGGAAATTGGAGCGGTCATGATCGTTTCCTCCATGTCGGTCGTGGCAGTGGGGATCATTCGAAGATGGCGCCCATGGCGTCCCAGGCCTCCCGTCGCCGGTGGCGCAGGACGAGAGCGGCGGAGGCGGCGGTGATCACGGCCGCGGCGGCCACCAGGGGAACGGCCCGGTACGGCCCCGGGATGCCGGCGCCGGGTGCCACCTCTTTGAACGAGTAGTAGAGGGAGCCGAACACGGCGACTCCGGACGCCAGCAGTGAGCCGACGGGAACGGCCAAGTGCCGAACGTCATGCCGGCGTCCCCCGGCCCTGGCCCGGACGGCGGACCGGATCCCGGCGATCGACAGCAGGGCGTAGCAACCCATGACCAGCGGCGAGATGATCGTGAGGCCCTCGGCGAAGAGGTAGAAGCCCGACGACAGTGGGCCCGGCGTCGCCCCGACCGTGTTCCGGGTCGCCTGGCCGGTGGCGCCGATGATGACCGCACTGACGGCGATCATGAGGGCGAGGTTCGCCACGATGGCGACGTGCGGTGTCCGGTAGCGGCGGTGCGTCCGACCGAGCGGCTTCGGGAGGACACCGTCGCGGCCCATGACGTAGAAGGTGCGCGTGGCCGCCGTGTGCAGGCCGAGCCCACAGAACAGCGCCGAAAGCCCGCCGGCTAGCAGGACCCAGTTGCCGAGGTAGGAGGCGTAGCTGTCGGCCAGGGCGGAGATGCCTGCGGCGCTCTTGGGCCAGGCGGTGGTCGCCTCCCGGACGCCGTAGCCGATCGACGTGGCGTAGGTGACGACCACGTAGAAGACCCCACCGAAGATCACGCTGCCGAGCACGGCCCAGGGGATGGCACGGCGGGGGTTGCGGGTCTCCTCCCCCAGCACGGCGGCGGTCTCGAATCCCGTGAACGAGAGGATCCCGAAGGCCATGCCGGCGAGGACCAGCGGCCAGCTGACTCCGGCGGCGCCGGGGCTGAAAGCCGCCAGGGTGTTCCCCCGGGCGCCGCCTTTCCCGATGATGACGACCGCCAGCAGGAGCAGCGTGGCCACGGTGGCGGCGGTGAACACCAGCTGCGTCCGGGTCGAGAATCCAATCCCGAACCAGGACAGCAAGAAGTACAGGACGAGCCCGACTGCGAACCACAGCCACCATTGGCCCAGGAGCCCGGGGGCGCCCACGTTGCGCATCACCAGACTGGTGAAGACGGCGAAGCCGGCCAGCACGGCTGGGCCTGCGATGATCAGCGCCAGGGAGTAGGTCGAGCCCACGATGAAGCCCCAGAAGGAACCGAGCCCGTCGACGGTGTACGTGTAGAGCGACCCGGCGCTCGGGAGGCGCAAGGCGAAGCTGCTCACGACCCCCCCGATCAACAGGCAGCTGACCATGGCCATCAGGAACGCCAGCGGTGTGGCGCCGCCCGCCTTGATCGCCGCCAGGTAGGTGACGAACGCACCCGACATGGCGGGCGCCATGACGCTCACCGACTGCGCCAGTGCTTCCGGGAAGGAAATGGCGTCCTGTCGCAGCCGGTTGTCTTCGTGGGTCGGTACCTCGCAGGATGCGACTGTTCCGCGGGCCCGTTCGGCCGTGTCGTTCATCGTGCCCCCCTTGTGGCGTCCTGAGGGGCGAGTGTCGACCGGGGTGGTTGCTCGGGGGATTACTCAATGATCACTGGTGG
>JAUZEX010000499.1 GCA_030838815.1 Actinomycetota bacterium | reverse complement strand
GGCGTCGGCCACCATCCGCTCCACCTCCGACTTGTCGAGGTTGGAGCTCTCGCTGATCGTGATGCGCTGCTCGGCACCGGTGTCCCGGTCCCGGGCGGAGACGTTGAGGATCCCGTTGGCGTCGATGTCGTAGGTCACCTCCACCTGCGGCGCTCCCCGGGGGGCGGGCCGGATCCCTTCCAGCCGGAACCGGCCCAGCACCCGGTTGTCGGCGGCCCGTTCCCGCTCGCCCTGGAGGACGACGACGTCGACGGCCGACTGGTTGTCCTCGGCCGTGCTGAAGGTCTCCGTCCGCCGGGCGGGGATGGTGGTGTTGCGCTCGATGACCTTGGTCATCACGCCGCCCAGGGTCTCCACGCCGAGCGACAGCGGTGTCACGTCGAGGAGGAGGACGTCCTTGACCTCGCCCTTGATGATGGCGGCCTGGATGGCGGCACCGATGGCCACCACCTCGTCGGGGTTGACCGTCATGTTGGGGTCCTTGCCGCCGGTGAGGCGCCGGACCAGGTTCTGGACGGCCGGGATCCGGGTCGAGCCGCCGACAAGGATGACCTCGTCGATGTCGTTGGCGGTGGTCTTGGCGTCGGCCATGGCCTGCTGCACCGGGCCGAGGCAGCGCTCGATCAGGTCGCCGGTGATCTGCTCGAAGGTCGAGCGCATGATGGTCATCACCAGGTGCTTCGGGCCGTTGGCGTCGGCGGTGACGAACGGCAGGTTGACCTGCGTCTGGGTCACCGACGACAGCTCGATCTTGGCCTTCTCGGCCGCTTCGAAGAGGCGCTGGAGGGCCTGGGGGTCCTTGCGCAGGTCGATGCTCTCCTGCTTCTGGAACTCGTCGGCCAGGTAGTCGACCAGCCGGCGGTCGAAGTCGTCGCCGCCGAGATGGGTGTCGCCCGCCGTGGCCCGCACCTCGACGACGCCGTCGCCGACGTCGAGGATGCTGACGTCGAACGTGCCGCCGCCGAGGTCGAAGACGAGGACGGTCTCGTGGCCCTTCTTGTCCAGCCCGTAGGCCAGGGCGGCGGCGGTCGGCTCGTTGATGATGCGCAGGACCTCGAGACCGGCGATGCGGCCGGCGTCCTTGGTGGCCTGGCGCTGGGCGTCGTTGAAATAGGCGGGGACGGTGATGACCGCCTCGGTGACCTTCTCGCCCAGGAACTTCGAGGCGTCGTCGACCAGCTTGCGCAGCACCATCGCCGAGACCTCTTCCGGGGCGTAGAGCTTGTCCCGGACCTTGAAGCGGACGGCGCCGTCGGGGCCGGGCACGACGTCGAACGTGACCGCTTTCGTCTCCGACTCCACTTCGTCGTACCGGCGGCCGATGAACCGCTTGGCCGACGAGATCGTCCCCTTCGGGTTGAGGATGGCCTGACGGCGGGCCAGCTGGCCGACGAGGCGCTCGCCCTGCTCGGTGAAGGCGACCACCGAGGGTGTGGTCCGGGAACCTTCCGCGTTCGGGATCACCGTCGGCTGACCACCTTCGACGGTGGCGATCACCGAGTTGGTCGTGCCCAGGTCGATGCCAACTGCCTTCGCCATGGTCTCTCTCCTCGAGGCTCTGGGCCCCGGGCCATCAGGGCCCGCGCCGGTCTCGGATCGCAGCGTCGCGCCCCTCGTCCGACCACACATCCCGGAGTCGCGTGGTCTTCGGCGGGGAACTACGCGTTCGCGGGATACGCCCCTCGGTTGCCGGCCGCATCGTCGGCCCGATGACAGTTCGAATCGCCGGAATTCCGGTGCGGGCCCACGCCTCCTGGTTGGTGGCGGTGGCCCTGGTGACATGGAGTTTCTGGGACCGCTTCGACCGCGACCGGCGCTTCGGTGGCACCACCGCCTTCGTCATGGCCGTCGGCGCCGCCGTCCTCCTGTTCGGCTCGGTGCTGGCCCACGAGTTCGCCCATGCCCTCGAGGCCCGCTTCCGGGGCGTTTCCGTCGGTGGCATCACGCTGTTCGTCTTCGGCGGCGCGACGGAGATGCGGGACGAGGCCCGCCGCCCGATCGACGAGTTCGCCACGGTGGCCGTCGGCCCGTTCACCAGCCTGACGCTGGGGTGTGCCTTCGGTTTGCTGGCCACGGTCGCCGACCACGCCGGCCTGACCGCGCTGGCCGAGGTGGGCGGGACGCTGGGCTGGCTCAACGTCGGTCTGGCCGCCTTCAACCTCCTGCCCGGCGCACCGCTCGACGGCGGCCGGATCGTCCGTGCCATGGCCTGGAAGGTCACCGGGGACCGGGACCGGGCCGCCGCCATCGCGGCCGGGGCAGGCCAGGTCCTGGGCGCGCTGTTGGTGGCCGTCGGGTTCTTCGAGCTGTTCTTCGTGCCCGGCGCCTTCACCGACGGGCTGTGGCTGGCCGTCCTCGGCTGGTTCCTCGGGGCGGCGGCCAACGCCGAGCGGGCCGCGGCGCGGCTGCGCCGCTCGCTGGGCGGCCGTCCCCTGCGGCACTTCGCCTCCCGGGCGATCGACGCCGTCCCGGCCGACGCCCCGGTCGACGACGCCATCGACCGGTGGTTCCACGTCTTCGACCGGGAGGCGTTCTTCGTGGCCGAGGAGCCCGCCGGTCCGTTGATCGGTGTCGTGACCCTCGACGACGTACGCCGGGTCCCGCCCGGCAACCGGGACCGGGTCTTCGTCCGGGACATCATGCGGCCGATCGAGAGCGTGCCCTGGCTCGACGCCGGCACGCCCGCCTCCGCCGTCCTCGACCGTCTCGAAGGCGACGGGGTGGCCGTGGTCTTCGAGGACGGGGAGCCGGTCGGCCTCGTCACCTGGCGCGATCTGGTGGGCCACCTGCGGCGGGACGAGGAGCTGGGCCGGGTCCCGGCCGGCGCGGGGCGGGCCCAGTGAGGCGGGCGCTGTTCGCCGTCGCCCTCGGCGTGATCGCCGCCGCGGCGGTGATCGTCCCGCTGCCCGTGGTCGCCGTCGAGCCCGGCGGCGCGGTGCCGGTCCCGCCCCGGGTGCGGTTCGGAGCGGGGGCGCCGGTCCATCCCGTCCACGGTCAGCTGCTCCTCACCGCCGTGCGGCTGTCGGAGCCCG
>JAUZEX010000491.1 GCA_030838815.1 Actinomycetota bacterium | reverse complement strand
TTGTCGACTAGCTCTCCATACGGCAAAAAATGGAGGATCTCATTAAGCGACCCACTGGTCGCGGCATGATTGGCGCCAATTGGGGGCTACGACGCGTTGAAGCGGACGAGACCGAAATCGGCCTCGCTCTGCCCCACGGCCACGATCTTCCCGTCCGACTGGAGCGCGACGGCGTGGACCCGGTCCTCCCGGCCCCCGAAGTCGAAGCTGGCCACCCCACCCCGGCCGAAGGTCGGGTCGAAGACGCCGTTCGAGTCGTAGCGGAAAACGGCGAAGTCGGCGTTGTTGGCCACCGCCGTCTGCCCCCCGGCCACAATGCGGCCGTCGGGCTGGAGGACGAGGCTCGAGATCCGCTCGGAATTGGTGCCGAGGTCGTCGACTGAGAAGCCCAGGCCGCTGTTGCCAAAGCCGCCGGCAAGTGACCCGTCGGGGCGCAGCCGGGCCAGGAGGAGGTCACCCCGCTTCTCGCCGTTCACGTATCCGCCGGCCAGCAGGCTCCCATCGGGGGCCGGGGCCAGGGCCAGGATCCGCTCGTCGAGGCTCCCACCGTCGAAGACGACCTTCCCGTCCTGCCCGAAGGAGGAGTCGAGCAGCCCGTTGGGCAGGTAGCGGGCCAGGGCCAGCTGCTCGGCCCCGAACAGGACGCCGGGCCCGCCTCCGCTGTTGGTGTAGCCGCCGAGGACGATCCGGCCGTCGGGCTGGAGGATGACGGCATACGGCTCGTCGTACGACTCGCCGGAGAAGTCGGTCGTGGTCACACCACCGATCCCGAAGCTGAGGTCGTTCGTCCCGTCCGGGTTGTAGCGGGCGACCATGAAGTCGCCGTGGGGCCGGAGGGTAAGGACGTCCTCGTACGTGACACCGGCAACCACGATGCGGCCGTCGGGCTGGATTACGAGGCCGTGGATGATGTCGGCGCTGAGGAAGCGCAGATGCTCGGTCACGAGACCGTCGTGGCCGAAGTTGCGGTCCAGATCGCCGTTGGGGCTGTACCGGGCCAGGGCGAAGTCCTTGCTCCCACTGGCGTCGCTCACGCCGGCGACCAGGATCTTCCCGTCGGGCTGGAGCGCCAGGGCGTACGCCCAGTCGTAGGAGTGGCCGAAGTCGGTCAGGACGACGCCGCCCACGCCGAACGTCGGGTCGAGGTCGTGGGCGGAGGTGTAGCGGGCCAGGGCGAAGTCGTAGGTTCCCCGGGCGTCGCTTACGCCCGCGGCCAGGATCCGCCCGTCGGGCTGGATGGCCGTGGCGTAGGCCCAGTCGTAGGTACCGCCGAAGTTCGACCGCAGCGAGCCCCCAGCCCCGAAGCTCACATCGAGGGTGCCCGGTGCGGCCGAGGCGGCGGGGACGACACCGGCCACCACGGCGAGGCCGGCCAAAGCCCCGAACATGGCCCGCCACCGCCACCGGGACCGGAACTTCTGACCACCACCGACGCGCCCGCGAGATGACCTCTCCACCTGACCTCCGTGCTGTGAGGCCCCCTCAGGTGCCAATTGTTACCAGACGGCCGCCTTTGTTCTCCATTTCGGTCGGGAATGTCAGCGAGGTGTGGAGGAGCGGTGGCGCCGGGCGCGGAACGCCAGACCTCCTGCGGTGACGACGACCGCCGGCACCGCGAAACGCTTCCATCCGGGACCCGCCGTGGGCACGGCCGGGGCGGGTTCGGCTTGCTCGAGCCAGTCGCGGGCGATCGCCTCGTTGTCGAACAGCTCGAAGTTGGAGAAGCGGGCGATGCCGAGCACCGTTTTCGCCATCCCCCGCATGAACCCGTTGGCGCCGAACAGGGCCAGCGCCGAGAGCGGGTACTTCTTCATGCTCCCGAGAACGTAGAGACCGGCGGCGGGCGTGCCCTTCGACATGGCCGACATGTTCATGAGGATCTTGAACTCGCCGTAGTCGGCGACGAGCTCGTCGACCTCGTTGCAGATGGCGTTGGCCATGGGCTTGCGCATGAGCCGGGTGTGGGCGTCGACCCGGATGATGCCGCCGCCCTCGTCGGTGACCTTGAAGCTCTCCATCACCGAACCGTAGACGACGCCCATTAGCGGGTGACGAGGGCGATGACGGAGCCTGTCCCCACGACCACGAGCAGCGCCACGGCCACGGCGGCGTAGCGCCGGTCGCCCCGCCGGTACCACCGGACGGCGAGCCAGGCCACCCGCAGCAACGGCGAGCCGACGACGACGGCCACGGCCACGCCGGCCGCCGCCTTCCCGGCCGGGTCCGGGAGGAGGAGGCCGGCGAGGGCGGCTACGAATGCCAGTCCGGTGAGAAGGCGGAGGACCCGGATCATCCGCTCGTAGCGGACCAGCTCACCGCCCCGGAGATCGATCACCCGGCCGGCGCGGTGGGGCCGGGCCGGGGCGGCGCGCCCGGGCGGGAGGGTCGGGACGGGTCGGGGTCCGACCGGGGGGTTCTCGACGCGGCGGCTCACGACCGGGCGAGGAGGATGCCGGCCACTGCCACCAGGACGACCCCGAGGGAGGCCCGCACGACCTGAGGGCTGAAGCGGGCCTGCAGGCGGGCTCCGACCTGCCCGCCGATGAGGCTTCCGACGATCACCGGCGCGGCGTGGTCGAGGTTGATGCGGCCGTGAATGGCGAACACGAGCAGGGCGGCGGCCGAGGTGATCCCGACGGTGAAGGTGGTGGTGGAGGCGGCCACCTTGACCGGCACCTTCATGATCTCGGTCGTGGCCGGCGTCTTGATGAAGCCGCCGCTGGCTCCGGCCACCCCGGCCACGAGGCCGGCCGCCGACATCACCGCCAGGCCGGCCGGCAGATGGACTGCGGCGTAGGGGGTGGCGCCGTCGGCCACCGGGTAGGTCCCGGCCAGGCTCCCCCGCTCCTCGCCGAGGTCGATGTCGGGGGGACGCTCGACGAGCTCCCCGGCGACGTCGCGCCGGAGGCTGGCCGCCGCCGCCGCGGCCAGCGCCACGACGGCCAGGAACCGGATGAGGAAGGTCTCGCTGACCAGCCCCGACAACAGGGCCCCGGCCACCGCGCCGGCGCTGGCGGCCGTCTCGGTCGTGACGCCGAGCCGATGGTGGACCGTCCGCTCGGAGAGCTGCATCGGCCCCGCCGCCAGGGACCCGGAGGCGACGGAGAGGAGCCCGAGCGGCGACGCCTGGGCCGCCGGCATCCCGGTCAGGACGAGGACCGGAACGAGGATGATCGCCCCGCCGAGGCCGCCCAGCGCGCCGACGCCCGAGGTGACCAGGGCCAGCAGGAGAACGAGCGGCGCACTCACGGACACATCGCCACATGCGCAGGCACGAACGATCTTGTAGCACGCCCAACAGCGAGATGTCTCCGGTGGATGACGAAAAGTTTTCCGCCCGATATCGAAATGGCCGATATCGAAATGGGAGGCGCCCGAAGGCGCCTCCCATATTCCCTATTGTTCCGATCAAGATGATCGAACAACTAGTCAAGCGTCACGGCCCGCCCACCGCCTCCGGCGTCACGAACACCATCGAGTGGGGCTTGTAGAACCCGGCGTTGGGGTGGCCCGGCCAGTCCTTCCGGTTGAAGTCGATGCCGAGCGAGCCGTTCCACTCGTCCCGGAAGGCCGTGTCGTAGCTGAGGGCGCCGCTCTTCGGGTCGACGTTGAGCATGTAGCAGCGGTGGTTGCCGTCATATCCCGTCCGGGCGACGAAGTAGTCGCAGAACATCATCCGGGTCGGCGCCCCGCTCGGCGTGTAGTTGAAGTTGTCCAGCGCACCCCAGTGCGGGCCCCCGGAGGTGTTGTCGTCGACCGTGATCACGCCCGCCAGCGTCGGGCAGTCGGCGGCGTCGCCGTGGCCCTGGCCGAGCTCCCGGCCGCTGGTGATGCTGCAGTCAACGGTGCCGGTCTCGGTGGCGTGCTTGACCAGCTTCTCGATGTTGATGACGTAGATCATCTTCGGGGCGCCGTTGTCGTAGGTGTTGGTGGAGCCGGGGTTGCGACCGCCGACGGCCCGGAACAGGAACCGGTTGTCGGGGCTCACCTGGTGCCAGGCGCCACCGGCGCAGGCGCCGGGCTCACCGCCCTGGTCGCCGGAGCCGACGTTGGTGTGGCCGGGCACCTGGGTCTCGGCCATGCCGTCGTCCCAGACCTGCTTCCACTGGCTGGAGGAGTCGGGCTGGACCTTGGTCACGTCGGGCAGGAAGAAGATGCCGCCGCCGCACATCGAGCCGCTGAAGAAGCCCTTGGCCGGGGCGTAGGTCTTGGCCCCTTCCATGATCCCGATGTTGTCGTGGGCCGGGTTCGGCGTGTTCTTCACGCTCTTGGGCATGTGGGCCACCGAGATCAGCTTCGGGTGCTCGGGGTCGGAGACGTCCCAGATCCGCGACGTCGGACGGAAGGCGTGCTGCTCGACCGTCTTCACGGGGTCCTCGACGAGCTCCCGGGCGTCGGCGAAGTCGTTGGTGACCATGCGGCCGAGGTCGGGCCGGATCTGAATGCCGTGGGGGTTGGCGCAGGTCCCGACCGGGCGGGCCTCGGCGAGGTCACAGGGCTCGGGAATGCCGCCCGGGTTCCCGCTGACCACCGCTCCGACCTGGCTGGCCGGCGTCTCGGAGACCTGCACCATGCCCTTGGCCGAGTCCGGCTTGAAAACGACCACCGACCCCGGCGATCCGCCGTAGTTGACGTCCGGTCCGCCCATGTAGGTGCCGATGGCCAGATTGCCGGCGAAGTCGTAGGCGTCCGGCAGGGTCCCCTGCGGGTTCTCCTCCGGCCGGATCACATTCTTCAGCGTGACGTTGGGGATGTCGCTCACGTCCCAGATCGTCGTCAGGTCGGTGAAGAGGTGACCGGCCACGATGGGCTGGCCCGGCTGCCACTCGTACTGCATGTGGTGCGGCTCACCCTCGACGCCGAACGGCGGGGGGACCTGCACGAAGTTGACGACCTTGCCGTAGTCCTTGTTCGGCGTGCCGTCGACGTTGTTCCTCCGGACGTCGGCCACGATCATCGCGTCGAGACCGGGCAGGAACTGCTTGCTGCCGACGTTGACCAGACCGGTCGGGCTGATCGACCCCTGGTTGACGAAGCGCATCCAGTCGTTTCCGCTCATGTCGCCGATGTTGTTCTTGCCGGCCCACACGACGGAGTACTCCGGCTTGCTCCCGGGGGCGGCCGAGGCGCCCGCCGCCTTGAACTGGGCGATGGCCAGGTTCCGGGCGTCGAGCGTCCCCGGGGCGAGGCTCTGGGTTACGGCCGGGACGTCGTTGGTGTTGTTGATGGCGTCGACCTGGGCCTGGGAGATCTTCAGGGCCCTGGCCACGGAATCGGGCCCCGAGCTGCCGCTCGAGGCCCCCTGATAGGCGGCCAGGAGCGACAGCGCCCCCACGATGACGACGGCGGTGCGGGCGCGACCGCGTCCAATTCTGATCACGGATCCTCCTCTGATGCGTACGCTCCCGCCCGGGCGCAGTGGAGACGCCCGGGTACGGCTGCGTGGCGATGAATGTTGTTGCGTTGACCGGTGCGGAGCCCCAAACTCCGACCTTGTTGATCATATTATTAGACAAAGGGAAGAACGTGTCAACAGCACCCGAACCGCCCGAATCTTCCGGAGCCCC
>JAUZEX010000467.1 GCA_030838815.1 Actinomycetota bacterium | reverse complement strand
CACCTCCTTGAACGTGCCGCCGGTGCGGCCGGTGTCGGCGGGCTGCCCCCAGTCGACGCCGAGGACGGCCAGCCGGCGTAACAGCTGTGACCGCTGCCGGTGGCCGTCGGGGCGGTGGTCGAGCTCGATCGTTCTCGGGGCGGCCGAGGCGGGGAGGCGGAGCCGACGCTGGGCCCGGGCCAGGTCACGGGCCAGGGGCACCATCGGCGTGTCGTCGGGAACGGAGCCGAGGTCGTGGCCGACGAGCAACTCGGCGGAGATGAGCCGCAGCGGGACCGGCGATCCGCCGGCCAGCGCCGCCTCGGCGGCATCGAGGACCTCGCCGAGGCCGGGCCCCGGCCGGGACCGGAGGGCGGCGAGACCCTCGGCGAGGCGGACGGCCTCCACCGTGGCGGCCGGGCTGACGTCGTGGCCCCGGTCCCGCAGGAGCCTGGCGGCCTTGACGAGGAAACGGGTCGGGGCGGCGTCGGGGGCGGTGGCGAGATGGCGGTACCAGCCCGGGGCGTCGACGCCGGCGCCGTAGCCGGAGCGGCGGGCGAGCAGCGCCGAAGTCCACGGCACCCATGTGGCCGCGACCTTCAGCTTCGGCAATCCCTTGAGCCGGGCGGCATCGGCCGACGCGGCGGGGAAGGTCTCAGGGAGGAGGGCCGGGGCGTGCCAGGCCCCGCAGACGACGGCGACCCGATCGGCGCCCCCCGCCAGTGCGGCCCGGATCGCCTTGCGCATGGCCGCTTCGCGCCGCTCGTTGTGCTCGTCAGCTGTCCCGGACGGGTCGGCCTGACGGAGGGCGGCCATCGCCTCGGTGACAACGGCGAAGATCCCGGCGCCGTGGTAGCGGTGCTCGATGACGTCCTCCCACCACCGTTCCGGATCGTCGTAGCCGGCGGCGGCAGCCAGCGTCCCGATCGGATCACGGCCCTGCGGCTGTCGGTCGCCATCGTTGAGGGCGCCATCGTTGAGGGCGGCCGCGTCGAGCGCCAGTGCGTTGGCGGCGGGGAGATCGCAGAACTTCACCGGCCGGCCGTGCCGCAGGGCCCAGCGCAGCGCCACCCACTCCGGGGAGAAGTCGGCCAGCGGATAGAACACCGACCGGCGAGGCTCGTCAACGGCATAGACCAGCCCTGCAACGGGGGGGACCATGTCTCCTCCGCCGGCGAGGACGGCGACGGCGTCGAGCTCCGGCGCTCCTTCGATGAGCACGGCATCAGGCTGGAGCTCCGCCAACGCTTCGCCCACCGCCCGCGCCGACCCGGGCCCGTGGTGCCGCACCCCGAGCACGAACACCTCACCCACTGGTCAGGCCAGGTCCCGGCAGGATCGGTAGAGGTCGTCCCAGCCGGGGCGTTCCTTGACCACGGTCTCCAGGTACTCGGCCCACACCAGGCCGTCCTGCACAGGGTCCTTCACCACTGCGCCGCTCAGGCCGGCCGCGACGTCGGCCGCCCGGAGCACCCCGTCCCCGAAGTGGGTGGCGAGGGCGGCGCCGCTGGTCACGACCGAGATCGCCTCGGCGGTCGACAGGGTTGAGGTGGGTGACTTGAGCTTGGTGCGCCCGTCGGCGGTCACGCCGGAGCGCAACTCCCGGAACACGGTGACCACCCGGCGGATCTCGGCCAGGGCGTCGAGCTCGAGCGGCAGACCGAGGGCGGCGCCGAGCTCCGCAACCCGGCGGGACACGATCCCCACCTCTTCCTCCGGGTCGGCCGGCAGGGGCAGCACCACCATGTTGAAGCGCCGCTTGAGCGCCGACGACAGCTCGTTGACGCCCCGGTCCCGGTCGTTGGCAGTGGCGATGACGTTGAAGCCCTGCCGGGCCTGGACCTCGTCGTCGAGCTCGGGGATGGGCAGGGTCTTCTCCGACAGGATGGTGATCAGCGCGTCCTGCACGTCGGACGGGATGCGGGTGAGCTCCTCGATGCGGGCCACGGCGCCGCGCTCCATGGCCCGCATGACCGGGCTGGGCACCACCGCCGCCCGGGACGGCCCCTCGGCCAGGAGCCGGGCGTAGTTCCACCCGTAGCGGATGGCCTCCTCCGGGGTGCCGGACGTGCCCTGGACGAGGAGGGTCGAGTCGCCGGAGACGGCGGCGGCCAGATGCTCCGAGACCCACGTCTTGGCCGTGCCCGGCACCCCCAGGAGGAGCAGGGCCCGGTCGGTGGCCAGCGTGGCCACCGCCACCTCGACCAGGCGCCGCTGGCCGATGTACTTCGGCGTGATCTCGGTGCCGTCCGGGAGGCGACCGCCGAGCAGGTACGTGGCCACGGCCCAGGGGGAGAGCCGCCAGCTCGGCGGGCGGGGCCGGTCGTCGGCCGCCGCCAGGGCGGCGAGCTCGCCCGCGTACTGTGCCTCGGCGTGGGCCCGCATGACTTCCGCCCCGGCCGCGAACGGGTCGACGGTGCCGCGGGCCGGGATCGCCGCCGCGTCGGCGGACGGCTCGGGGGGCCCTGGAGTGGCGTCGGTGGTGGCGGACGGGTCGGTGGCGTGGGTGGCCTTGGTCATGGGAACTCCCGTTGGATCACGGCTCGGAGGCTGAGGGCGTGGCCGAGAGTCTGGACCCGCCGGCGGGTGGCCTGGTCGCCGGCCAGGGTGACGACCCAGGTCTCGACCAGCGGCAGGGCGGACGGGTCGAGCCGGGCCGCGAGCACTGGCAGCGCGGCCGGCATCTCGATGGCGGCCTTGCCCCCGAGCTGGCGGTAGCGGTCGAGGACGGCGTCGCCCAGAGCGACCGGCCAGGGACCGGGGCAGGCGGCGTAGAGCTCGCCGATGTTCGGTCGGGGAGCGAAACCCCGGCCCAGCAACGCGGCCAGCTCCCGAGCCGCTGTCTCCGGCGGCAGGGCGCGCAGGACGGCTGGGGTCGGGCGACGGGTGAAGACCGCTTGGGCCCAGGCGGGATCGGCCCGCCCGGCCTGGGCGGCGACGGCGAACTCGAGACCGGCCAGCACCTCCGGCGCTTCGTGGGTGACGAGGTCGACGACCTCGGCCGGCCCGAGGCCGAGATGGTCGCTCCAGAACGACAGCGGCGCACCGGCCACCAGCTGGACGATCCGCCACGCCGAGACACCCATCCCGGCCGGTGCCGCGTCCTCGATCCCGTCCCGACGAGCGGCGGCATCCGGCTGAGGGGGACGAGCGACCGAGAACCCGCCGGCAAGGCCACCGCCGTCCGCCAAGGCCGAATGGACCCGGCGCACGACCCCGGGCGGCCCGGACGCGGGCGTGGGAGCCTGTCCCGGGGCCTGTCCCGGGGCCTGTCCCGGGGCCGGGGCCGGGGCAGTGGCCAGGGCAGTGGAAGCGGAACCGGTGCGGGATACCTGGGGACGGAGGCGGTCGGCCTTGCGGGCCGACCGGCGGGAAGTGGGCAGGCGGCTCAGGAGCCCGGCCGCGACCCGGCGGACGGCGGCCGACCGGTCGTCGAGGGCGGCTTCCAGGAACGGTTCGTCGTCATCGGACAGGCCGGTCGCCAGCACGGCGAGCAAGGCGGCCCGCTCGGCGGCAGGGTCGCT